>CAYNVI010000161.1:0-9345 GCA_964400585.1 uncultured Pirellulaceae bacterium
AGAAGCCGGGGGGCGACCGCGACGGGGCTTTGTCAAAAAACCGAGCAACGGGGCGTCTGGCGACTCTGCGATATCCCTTCTCCCCGCCGCGGAGCCGATCGCGAGGGGAGAAGAAGAGGATGCGGGGCGGTTTGCTGATCGAACCTAGCCCTCCGCTTTGACGAACACCCGCTCGGCCGCGACCGACAGATTGCCTGCTTCATCGCGCTGGGCCTGGCCCTCAACAACCACCGTCGATAGTTCTTGGACACCCAGCAGGGCACGAGCATCCTGGTTGACCGGTTGCCCATTCGCATCGACCAACTTGACCGTCGCGATGTTCTGCTTGACTTCGTCCTGACGGCAGCAGTAATCCCAGGGGGTCGGGCACCCTTCTTCCGCCGCGCAGTAGGGGACCTTGGGGTCGACAATCGTGAACGCCGCGAGCCCGTCCACAAAGGGAGCGGTCGAACCACCGATCAGCCCGACGACCGTGATCGGTTGCTGATCTTTGACCCCTTGCCGCGCTTGGCCGACGGGTATCGCCCCCTCGGGTTCACGCTCGGCAAGATAGGAGACCGCATCGACGCCGGGCTCCTGAGGCGTCCCGCCCGTTCCCGCGACCGGTTTGTCGGCGCATCCGGTGGCCAGGGTCAAGAGGCCGAGACAGGTCCACGTCTTCATCATCTTCATCAGACAACTCCTTCGAAAAAAACGGATTCCAGCTAAACGGCTTTCAGACTCGTTGCCACTTCCGACCGCAAAGCCTTAACGGCCGGAGGCAAAGCTCCCAAGGCACCGAGCAACAACCCGGTGCCCCATCCAAACAAGATCGCAACGCTGTCGATCTGCAGCGTAAAAGCCCCCATCGTGAAACGGACCGCCAGCCCATCCAGCAACCCGAGGGCGATGAGTCCTGCCAGCAGGGAACCGGCGGCGGCTAACAAGATCCCCTCCTGCATCAAACTGATCAGGATCGCACGGCGGCGAAATCCGATCGCTTGCAAGGTTGCCAGTTCCCGCACCCGACCGGCGACCGCTCCATACATCATGTTGAGGCCTGCGAACACTCCGGCGATGGACACCAACGCAACCACCAGCCAAGCGAGCCAAAGGACCGGTGCGTAATGCTGTTGCAAGCTGCCGTAGTAGGCGGTCTCGCCGAGCGCTTGCAGTTCGAGATCGGTCCGTTCTTTGCAAAACAAGGAGACTTCCGCGGGTGACGCCGCCGGTGCCAACAGGAGGGCCACGAGGCTGATGTCCTGCCGCTGCGTGGCGGCTTGAAAATCGCTCAACCCACACCAGATCTCCGATTCGTACGCGGCCCCGTCTGCCGCAAACCGTCCACTGATCGTCCACTGCCGCCCTTCAAATTCGATCGTTTCCCCGAGGGCAAGGGCTGCCGGATCGCTGCCGATCTTCGCCGACGCCAAGCGTCCCACCATCACTTCCCCCCGTCGCGGCCATCGCCCTGCGGTCAACTGCACGCTGCGTCGTACCAAGGGAGCGGTCGTCGTCACCCCCCGAACCAAGCCGAGACCGGCCGTCCCGCCTCCCGCCCGCACCCGGGTCCCCAGGTAAAGTTCCGGCGAGACGTGCGGTTCACCGAAACGCTGCCACGTCCCTTTCAAACTGGCCGTCAACAGGGAGGCGGTCCGGGCCGCGATCGCGGAGTTCTCCAGGTTCTCCTGGGCGTTCACCGAATAGACCAACACGACGTCGGGATCCCCGCTCACCGCCAGCGAACGCTCCAACCCGCGAATGAAACCGACCACCACGAACACCAGCGTGATCACGGTAGCCAGCGCGATCAGCGTCAGCAGGGTGCGCAGCGGACGCCGCGTCAGATTGCGGACACCATATTCCCAAGGGAGCAACATCGCAGCCCTCCACCTCACCGTGCACAAAGCGGCGGGAACGGCAACACATTCCTGCCCGAAGAAGTCCCTCGATCACGTTCGGATCAGAGCGACAAGAGACGACGCCTAGCCGGCAACCCAGGGGAACGCGCGGCCCTCGCCGCAGACGATCCTGGGGCTGCCTCAGGCGCCGCTAGAGTTGCAGCGATTGCAACTGAAGACAGACCGCGCGCCCGCAGGATGAGACGGGTCGAGGGGAGACGTGAGCCCATCGCGTCTTCGCCCTTGCCGGCAGCCTTTCGGCCAGCGGCATCGCGGTAGAGGGCACGGGAAGGGCGACCGCGCCAGTGAGGTCGTGCTTGGCTTGTTCGAGGATCGCTCCGTGACAGAGACAATCTCCGCAGCCGCAATCGCCTTCACCAGGATCTCCCTGCAGCGGCGATTCCGCTTCGCCATCCTCTCCTCCCACGCAGCACCCACACGTCGCCTGCGGGCCCCGCTCGCCTGCCAGTTCGTTCGCCACGCAGCGCAGCGGGCAAAGCAGCAAGCTGGCGATCGTCATCACAGCGAAGCAGAAACGGAACATGAAACGCGTCGGGCGGGGAGAGATGAACAGTCTGAATTCCTTGCTAACCCGCTTTGGCTTTCGCCTTGGGACGGACGACATTCTTGGCAAGTCCCACCGACTCGAGCCCGCGGATGATCCACCACGACATGTCGAATTCGTACCAGTGATGCCCATGGCTTGCCGCCCGCGGTTCGGCGTGATGGTTGTTATGCCAACCCTCCCCGTGCGAGAACAACGCAACCAACCAGTTGTTGGTGCTTTCGTCACGTGTCTCGTAATTCCGATATCCGAAGACGTGCGAAAGCGAATTGACGGCCCAGGTGCCATGGAGCACGAAAACCGTCCGCACCGCCACCGCCCACACGCCCCAACTGGCTGCCAGCTGCAGGGCCGCCAGCCATGTCCCGCCGGTCAGGTAACCGACCACGCCACCGGCCAAGATGATCGACAACGCATGGGCTGCGAAAACCAAGAACCAAGAGCCGCGCCGTTCCAGCTTGAGGTAGAAGGGATCGCGAAGTAAGTCGCGGACGTAGCGTTCGTAATGACTGGTCCGATCGAGATCCTTGTGGCGACAGACCACCCAACCGACATGACCCCACAAAAAGCTTGCCAACGGCGAGTGCGGATCGGGCTGGTGGTCGCTGTGCTGGTGGTGCATCCGATGAATCGCTACCCAACGGGCCGGGCTGTCCTGCAGATTGCAGATCCCCAAAATCGCCAAGCTGTGCTCCAACCACTTCGGACAGGTGAATCCACGGTGAGTCAAGAGCCGGTGGTAGCCAATCGTGATCCCCAGCATCCCGAAGAGAAAGTGCCCGGCGATCGCTAAAATCACCCCGGACCAACTGAAGAACCAAGGGATCAGCGCATACAGCGCGATGACGTGGATGGCCACCAGGACGCCGACGTAGGGCCACATGATCTTCAGCGGCTGCGTCGCCTCCGGTAGCGGAAGCCGCTGCGGATCGATCCGCAAGGCAGCGTCAGGCGAGGACGCGACCGGCGCTTCCTCCGGAGCGGGAGAAGAAATTTCCGGTCGCTTCTCAGGCCCGGCCTCGGTGGTACTCATGCTGGCTCCGATGTGGGGGAGGTACGAGGCGATCGGTCGGCTCACCGAGCACAAGCCACGCGGCTCTCAGGGCCGCACGCTCACGTCGGTCGGTTCAGTCTCGTTTAACCTCGCCAACGCAGCCAGAGCGGATCCGCTACCGAGTTCGATTTTCCCGGAAGATTCTCCCCGAGACCCCCCTGCCAGGGAAACCGAACGGACCCGCAAGGGTGTCACAGCCGCCGGCAGGTCGAACCCGGCCATCGACACCAAGCAACCGGGCGCACCAGCTCAATGCCACTTATCTTTGTCGCGGAATGGCGCGAGCCGTCCGGTTTCGCAAAGAAAACCGCAAAGAAATACCGGGCGGCTCGCGCCACTCCGCTAACAAAGCTGTCGGATGGCGCCAAAGTAAGTGGCCCTCGTCACCGGCTGCCGGGAAGCAGCAGACTCGCCGTCGATTCGAGGGAGAGGGTCGAGCGGGGGGAGCCGAGATCCGGAGAGCGCTTACTTCTCGTCTTCCTTCTTGACCTTCTTCTTCTTCTTCAGCGAGACCTTTTGCACGCGCACTTTTGGCATCCCGACAACCGGAACGTCTTCGCTCCAGCGATCGAGTTCCTGCAGTCGCGCGATCCGCTCGGCACGCTTCAGCACGTTGCGGGTTTTGATCGCACCCGCCTTCACTTTCAGGCTTTTGTCCATCGTCATGGCTGTTTTCTCCAAGGGCGACCGGCGTAGGGGAACCGGCCGACAGGGCAACGCGGTACCAGCAGGGCGCCGCGATTCTTGATGCAAAGGAGGTCTCCGGCGGGACGGGAAGTCACCACCGTGCGGCACCAAGGCCGCAATGATTGTTCGTTTTCGGCGATCCAAGCGGGTGCAGACGCCTCCGGCACGACCGCCCGAAAGCTCCCCTGGATCGACGAGAGCCTCGTAAGATAAGCGGGCGAGGAGAAACTGGCAACCGCGTTTCGCGGGAACGATGCCCAACCGCCTGGCGAGTCGACAAGCACCGGCCGCGACGCCCAACTTCCCGCCCGCACGAGGGATTCAACGCCCCTCTGGAAGCAATGCCGGGCGGCTGGGCTGATGAAAATCCTTCCATAGCAGGATCCATCTTGCCCAGCGTGGTGCAGCAGGCGCCTACAGGAAAGCGTCGAGTCCCTGCTGCTTGAGCTGGGTCACCGCTTGCCGGACCTTCTCTTCCGATGCTTTGGGGGCGACCAAGGTAGCCTGGGGGGTGCGGACGACGATCAGGTCGTCGATATCGATCGTCACGATCAGATGATCCGGCTCCCCGTAGACGATCGCCCCCTGCGTATTGATCCCCACATGCAGACCCTGCACCGTGTTGCCGTCCGCATCGGCTGGATTCATCCGCGCCAGCGCCTGCCAACTGCCCACGTCATCCCAGGCAAACGGGGCCTCGATCACCACCGCCTGGGGGTAGTCCTCCATCACCGCGTAATCGATCGACTTGCCTTCGATGGCGGCGAATTCGCGTTCGAGGGTTTCCGGGAAGGCTGCCGTCCCGGCCGCGTCCCCGATCCGCTGGAGGTGCTCGACCATCTGGGGCTGCCGTTCCTGAAGCGCCTGCAGGATCGTCGAGGCCCGCCACAAGAAGATTCCACTATTCCAGTAGAACGCACCGGCCGCCAGGTACCGCTCGGCGGTCGGCCGATCAGGTTTCTCGCGGAACTGGGCAATGTGGTAAGCCGCCCCCTCCCCGCCGACGACCGGTTCTCCCCGTTCGATGTAGCCGAACGATTCGGCGGCATAGGTGGGCCGAACGCCGAAGGTGACGATCCGCTCGGGGGCCGCCTCGATCAGGCGAACCCCCTGCTGGACTGCGGCCTGAAACTGCGCGGGGCTTTGGATCACGTGATCGGCCGGCATCACCAGCATGATCGCGTCGGGGTCTTGCCGCGCGACCAGCGTGGCGGCCAACCCGATACAGGGTGCCGTGTCGCGTTTGCAGGGCTCCCCCAAAATCGCGGCGGCCGGCAGCCCCGGCAACTGACCGCGAGCCGCCGCGACCAGCGCCTGATTCGTGACGACCATCTGACGCTCCGGCGGAACGAGCGAACCGAGGCGATCGGCGGTCGCTTGCAGCATGGTCCGCTCGCCGGTCAAGCGCAGCAACTGTTTGGGCATCGCTTGCCGGCTGGCAGGCCAGAAGCGGGTGCCGCTTCCTCCGGCCATGATCACTGCGTGGAGCATGAAATTCGATCAATGGGAAAAAGAGAAAAGGGGGTCGAGAGTCGACAGGGACGACCCTCCTAAGCCGCAGCACCGCGGGGGCGTTCAATCCTGCGGGCCAAAGTAAGTATCTTCGCTGATCCGCTGCCGGTCGCCGAGTTTGGCTCGCAGCTGTTCGGCGTCGTAGGCAAACCGCGGATTGATCTCGACCTTGACCCCGGGGTCGACGGTCACGCCCACCGCTTCCAAGCGGGCTTTGGCCTTGTCGATCATCGCTTGCTGGGCCTGCCCAGGGGTGTCGTTCTCCGCCCCCTCGGCGTTCTTCACGGGGGCGAAGACATCGGCGGGAAGCCCTTCCACCACGAACGCGTTTTCCGCCGCAGGCAGCAGATCGAAGATAAAGCGTTCGAACTTGATGGCATTCGGCTCGGCCGGTTCGACGCGGTTGCCCTCGACATCGACAAAGGGGACTTTCTTGTTGGCGCGGTGGAACGGCAGGGCGCTGGCATCGCCGGCCATCCGCCGCAGGAAGGGGACATCGAAGACGTGCACGGCGATGCTGCCGGCCCACAACTTCAGCTCGCCCGCCGCATCCCTTTGCAACGCGGCCTCCTCGGGCAAGTCACTGTATTCGATGATCTGCAAGCGTCCGTCGACCAGCACGACATTCCCGACCTTCTCGGTGGGATAGCGTTTGCGGACCACCTGCGTCGTCAACTCGCTGCCGGCGGCGATGTGATGGCCGATCAGGGCCGGTTCGCAGAGATCCACCAAGGGGTTATCGACTTGGCCGTAGGAGAGATACCGGATTTCCTGCTGCTCGGCGTGATCGAGGCAGCCCGATTTCTCGAGCGCCGCGACGGTCCCGCCATGCCCGTCGGGGCTGAGCGCCAGCCGGTCGCGATCGGCCAACAAGATCTTGCCACTCTCCTGGTCGACCGCCGGCATCGTCCCCTGGCAGAAGACATGGACGTCTTCGCGGCGGAGGGCCAGATAGTCGTGGGCCTCCCAGTAAGCGACCGTCTCCTCGTGGGTCGCGGGACTGGTCATCAAGTAGAGCGGGATCCGCACGCCATAACGGTCGCCGATCGCCCGCAAGCGATCGGCAAAGATCTCGAACAGGGTCCGTTGCGAAAGCGGACCGACCGGAAACATCCCCTTGGGTTTGTCGAAGCCTAGCCGCGTCCCCTGTCCTCCGGCCACGATCAAGGCCGCGACCTCCCCGGCGGCGATCGCCGCCTCCCCTTGGGCGAACGCCTCGCTCGCCGACCAGGCGGCCCCCCTGCCATCGGCTTTGACCGCCGGAGGACTGGAGCTGCGGGCGGCCAAGGCCGCGAAGTCGATCGCCGTTTCCTCGCCGGCAAACAGCTGGTCGATCAAGCTCAGATCGACCGCCGCGATCTGGTCGGCCAGCCGCCGCCGTTGGTCGCTCGTCAGCGTGTCCCAAAACTGCACCAGATGGGCTTGGCCGTGGGGCTCCAACTGCGCACGCAGGGCAGCGACGTCGGGTGTCGTGCCGGCCGAAGGGTTGTCGTTCATGGGGCCATCAACGAAAGGAGGACGGTAGAGGAAAAGTCGGGGGTGCCAACGGCTACGGGGCAGACGTTGCGGTTTGGGCATCAATGCGGCTTGGACATCAATGCGGCTTGGACATCAATGCCGAAAGTTCCAAGCTTCACAATCGTAACGTGCCTGTCGCAAGCTGGCGACGCGGTCTTGCGGCCAAGCGGGCAGCGGCTCGGTGGGCGCGAACTGGGCGATCAGTTCCCGCCGGATCACCGCCGCCGGCAGCGGAAGATTGACCAGGAATTCTCCGTGCTCGCGCTGTTGGCGGTAGGCCGGCTGGCGAGGGGCGGTTCGTAAGCAGCGGGCGATCAAGGCGAGATCGCCGGCGTACAGCACCGTGCCGTGGTAGAGCAGATGATCGCGACTCAACCGCAGGCTGTTGCCGGAAAACTTTTGTTGCTGCAATCCGTAGGCCAAGTCACAAGTCCCGCGCTGCGCGACCCCGCCCAGGCCCCGCGCCAGGGCTTGCTGCAATTGTCCCATCACGTATTGGTGTGCCAGGTCGAGTTTCCGCAGGGACGGGCGGTGCTGCATGCTGAGGACCAGGCTGTACATCAGGCAGCCAGGGCCGCCCACCACCGTCGCCCCGCCGCTGCAGCGGCGGAACACCGGAATACCCGCCTCCCGGCAGAACGGCAGATCGACCTCCGCGGCCGCTTTCGATCCCCGCCCCAGCACGACCACCGGCCGGTCGAATTCCCACAACCGCAAGACTTCCGCCTCCCCCTCGACCCCGCTGCCGGCGGTCCCCTCGGCCGCCTCCGCCGCTTGCAGGAGCGCTTCATCGAGCGCGAGATCGGCCGGGGGGCAAGCGAGCGAGAGTTCGAGCAGACGCATGTTCGGGTCGTACCGCGGCGAAAAAGCGAGCACCGTTGCCAAACCGCAACGGTTGTAGCGAGAGATAAACAGCCCAGGAAAGATAGCGAAGCGATGCCACCGGCAGCTCGCCCAAACGCCCCTTTTTTCAAGGTTTTTTGCAAAAACTTTAAACAGTTGAGGCTACGATAGTTGGGGCTGCTCAGTCGGCGCTGCCGCGATGGTCACCGCCGCAGCGGGCCGGAAGATTACAGCAGGTCGGTCGGATCTCGAATAACGACCTCGGCCACCAGGCCGGGTTCAACAGTTCGAGACCGCCAGTGCCGGGCGGGCTGACTGACTTCCGGCTGGTTTCCTCGGCGCTGGTTCCCTAGTGCCCGATAACCGCGATTCTCGATGACGGCGATTCTCGGAAATGATTCTCGGAAATGGCAGTTACGGACATGCTTAAGTTAATCGGAAACATGACGATGCAACGCTGGTCGACGCGATGCTTCCTCGGTTCGCTTTCGCTGACCCTTGCGACAGTGGCGTTCCCCGGCCTGTCGCGCGGTCAGGATGCCTGCTGCTTCCAGCCCGCCTATCGCATGCAGTGCGAAACGGTGATGGAACCGCAGACGGTCAAACGCTACCGACTGGAATACCGCACCGAATTCGAAGAACAAGAAGTCGTCAGCTACCGGCCGGTCTTGAAGACGCGGACCGAGCAGCGGGAACATCGGGTTGCCAAGCCGGTCGTCGAAACCAGTTATCGCGAAGAACGCTACACGGTGCAACGGCCGGTCCTGGAGACCTCTTATCGCGAAGAGACCGTCACCGAGACGCGGTACGTTACCGAATCGGCCGAGCGGGAAGAGACGGTCACCCGCTACCGCCCGGTGGTGGAAACCGAGTATCGCGAGCAGCAGTACACGGTCCAGCGGCCCGTGGTCGAGACGCAGTACCAAACGCGGCAGTACACGGTGCAACGTCCGGTCGTCGAAACCCAGATGCAAACCCAGCAGTACACCGCGATGCGTCCGGTCACGACGATGGAAAACCAGACGGTCGACGCCGGCGGCTATGTCCCCCAGCAGGTGGTCACTCCCGGGACCGTCCAGTACGGACTCGCGTACCAACCGAGCCCTGGCTACCGGCCCGGTCCCTTGGGGCTGTTGGCCTATCGCCAACCCGGCTCCCTCGCCTGGGTCCCGCAAGTGACCCCGCCCACCGTCCAGACCCAGATGGCCTACCGGCCCAATTACATCACCCAACAGGTCGCCAAGACGTCATACGTCCCCGAAACGGTGCAACAGCAGGTGCCGGTC
>CAYNVI010000162.1:0-9333 GCA_964400585.1 uncultured Pirellulaceae bacterium
CACGTCCCGTTCCGCATCTTCGGCCAGCCACAGCAGCCACGGACGAGGGTCGACATCGGAGCGATGGGCCAATTCGTTCAACAACGCCAACCGGATCCGGATGTCGGGATCGGCCATCCGCACCGCCAATTCGAGCTCGCTTTCTCCAAAGCCACGCCGGATCAGTTCGCTGCGGGCCACGTCTCGCAATTTGGGCTGCACGCTTTGCAGCCAGGTGATCACGCTGCGGGTCGAATAGGTTTCGAAGGGGGCCGCGGTCAAATGCTGCGCCGGAACCACGACCCGTTCGACACGGATCGAATCGTTCCCCGTCGTCGGGCTCGACGATTTCTCCGCTGCCGTCAACGGGTTGAGCCCCGTCGGTTGGCCCTCCGGCTGGGAATGGAGCCCGCCGGCGCCGAGATCGTCGGTGTCGGCGTCGTCAAGGTTGTCGGTGTCGGTCGCCGAGCCGTCTTGGCGTGGCGCGGTGCTGGGCACGGGCG
This sequence comes from uncultured Pirellulaceae bacterium, assembly GCA_964400585.1. GTDB lineage: Bacteria > Planctomycetota > Planctomycetia > Pirellulales > Pirellulaceae > CAYNVI01. Next base: position 483 of record CAYNVI010000162.1, read on the forward strand.
TCGGCGTGATCCGCCCGCTGGCGTCGCCCGCCGGCCCCCTGGCCGCCTGGCCGTCGATCTTCCCTGCCTCCTCGGTCCACTCCAGCGGCAGCGATTCGGTGCGGAGCGCAACGCGTACGGACGAACGGTCGGCCGGCGCGGGACCGGACGGCGTCAACTGCAACTGCGCCAACAATTCGGTCGCCGCTTGATAGGCGCGGTCTGCCGCCGGCGAGGGATGTTCCACCGTTTCCGCAATGGAGGTATTGAGGAGGGTAATCAGCCAACCTTCGCGGTCGCTCGGCAAGCCGCCGGCGATCTCCTCCAAGTGCTGCACCATCTGGGCATGCTTGGCATCGGCGACCGACGCCTCCAATTCGACCCAGGTCCGCTGCTGCTCGAGCAGCAGATCGTGGGCGTGGCGAGCCACACGATGCTGCGGATCGTGCAACGCTGCAACGAGGAAAGGCAGCCCGAGATCTCCCATCCCCACCAGGGCGTCGAGACGTTCGATCCGGCCCGCCGCAGGCTGTTGGTCCCAGTCGGCCGTGAGACGATGGAACAGCCAATACTGGGTGCCGTATTGGACCCCTAACACGGCGGCCAAGCAACCGACCACCACGGCCAGCGACTTGAGCGACCGAAAGAAAACCGGCTTCTTCGCGGGGACGGCGAACGGATTGTCGATCGTCGTCGATTTCATGGAGCCTCCCCAGCGGACAACAAAGCGCGAACCAGCGGCCCGATTGTCGGGCAAGAGGCGGCTGGGAGGCAAGAGCATTCGCGCCGCCGCACCGCAGCCAGGGACCGCCGGGCTCGGGCGGGCTCGGCCCGCGGCGCCCGACCTTCCGCTTCCCGCCAAAACCTCCGCCCGATCCGCGGCCTCCCCAACGCCGCCTCGGACGTGACCGGCACGTCCGAGGCGTTGACGCGGGGCAGCCGCCCCTCAAGCAAGCGTCGCGCGGTTGTGAGCCGTCGCTGGCCGGTCGCTGCCTACCAGTTGTACTCCAGCCCCACGTACCCACCATGCAGGATAATGCTGTCGTCCGCACGGACTTGGCCCGCCGTGGGAAGGTGGCCCAGGTCGTCGGCGATCGACCCGACCGAGGTGGCGACCCCGGTGATGCCGTACAACCGATAGCCGCCGGTCACCGTCCAGCAGCGATGGAAGCGGTACCCCAGCCCCAGATCGAGTTCTCCCAAGGTCGCGAGGACCGTGTCGGAATCCTCGGTCATGACCGCAGTGCCGGCGATCTGAGGATAAGCGGCATTGACATAGGCGGGCATGTCGGTCGTCCCGATCCGCGAACGGAACTCCGCGTCGTTGGCGTAAAGCCCGAATTTGCTGCCGAAGTGGACGTTCAGTTTGCGACTCAAGGCGTAGTCGAGCCGAGCCCCAAATTGATAGCCGAACAGGTTGTTCTCGGTATCGACGTCGTAGTAGAAATCGTCGTTCGTCGTCCCATGCACGTAGTCAGTGCGACTGGCCGCAAACTGGAAGGCGTCCTTCATCTGGAACCACCGCAAGCCGTGCGTGGTTTGAATCTGTAGCCTGTCGCCACAGCCAGGCAGCAGCGATCCCACGCAGCCCGGCCGGGGCCCACAGCCCGTCTTGCAGGGACCCGGCGTCGGTCCGATCGCACCACGGCGGGCGCCTCCCAGACCAAAGCTCACCAGGTTGGCTTCCAATCCTTGGAAGGAAACATCGCGGCGAACCCGGTAGGCCACCGACATGTCGTACATCTCGTACAGCGTCATATCATTGGTCGGATCCGCGTCATTGCCGACGTTGTAGCTGACGTTGTTCCAACCGGGCTGAGGCACGCGGTAATCAAACGGATTCCCCAAAGCCCCCATCCCGGCGGTTGGCTGATGCGCGCTGGCCATCTCGCCGTCGGGATCGAACCGGAAGTAATTCAGCGTCAGGGCGTGCTGGCCACAGTGGATGTAACGTCCCAGGAAGACGTCCATCCCGACCGTGCCGGAGGGGTCGACGTCGTCGGTGCTCAGCAGCGTCGGCATCCGGTCGCCGACGTCAAACAGCAGCCGGCGGTTATTGTTCTGCTCCATCGTCAGGAACAGGAGGTTGCCCCCCCCAAACCACTTTTTCAACGGCACCGGTCCCATGGTCACCGGTCCCGGACCGCAACCATGACGGCCGCCGTAGCCACCACCGTGCTGGCCGAATAGGCCTGACCAGGGAGCCTTTAGAGCCTGCTGGAAGGGCGACGCGAACGAGGACGGTTCGCAGCTGCGACAGGCTCCCCCCTGCTCCACGATCGACTGCCCCGGCACCGCCTGGCCGGCATGCGGGTGATGGCCGGGCTGCACGTGACCGTGGGCTGCGTACGGCGGATTCCCCTGGGCGGGCGGCGGAGGCGACGTGGCGGCGTAGTCGCTGGGCGATGCATCGGCCGCCGCTGGCGACTGCGGTCCAGCATAACCCTGCGGCGCCGCGCGTCCCTGCGGCAACAGCTCCGTGGTTTCAGGCCCGGCTCCGTTCGCCTTTCCTTGCATCGAAGCGGAACGGTAAACCGACGGCAGCGAGCGGGGCGGCAGCGGGGAGGCCTGCGGCGGATGGCCGGCCGCCCCCGGCGAACCGGACGGGAGCCCGATCGAGGAGGACGCGGCATACGCCGGGGGCGCAGCGGGCGGCATCCAAGCAGGCTGCGGGGTGGAGCCTGCCTGCCGGGGCCCCGGCACCGCCGGCGGCTGCACCTGCGTCCATTGCGGATGGAAGGGAGCCGTTGCCGAACGGTTCGGCTGCCACTGCCCGGCGGCCGGCGGCTGCTGCAATTGCGGGTGGACCGGGACTGCGTTGGCTTGAAACGTGTTTGGCTGGCCCGCCGGGCCGGCGGGCGCCGTGGGCGGCGCGTAACCAGAGGAAGGGTAGCCCGGCTGGGGATAGGCAGCCGGCGGGGCAGAGCCCGCGGCGTACCCGGCCGCCGAGTAACCTCCCGTTTGCGCATTCGCCGTCCCTGCCAGGCCAAGCCCGCAGGCCAGTGCCATCCTTCCCCAAAACTTGGTATTCACCGCTCGACTCCTTTGTTCGGTTCTCGTCGCATCCTTGGACGGCGTTGCCGTACTTCCAACCAACTGTGGTCGGACTGCGACGCAGCGACCACAGATTCGAGCGGGAATGACGACCCGCCACGCGAGCGACCGACCGGGCACCGCTAACCGCGGCCGAGACAATCCTCACGTAAGGGGGGATCGGCCGAACCTCCGGGACCGACGTATCGGATTCCTCCTCAAGCGCAGCTTTTTCCACGCGCCCGCACCGACAACGGGCACCTGCGGGAGGATTGCTTCGACCGCCAACGCAGGAGCAAACCGCACAACCGGACAACGATCCGGACAACGGGCAGCTCCTGCTGACAAGCGGCCCGCTAGCGGGCCGCGCCGGCCTCTTTGAGATGGCCGGCGTAAAGCCGCGCGACGTCCGCCATGTAATGGGTCATCGGGACGTCGGCGGCCCGCTCCATCGCCGCCAACGCCGCGGCCTGCTTGCCTTCGGCGTCGGCGACCAAGCCCAGATAGAGGTCGGCGTAAAACCGCGCCGAGCGATCAGCATTGGCAGAGCCCTTCTCCGCCTCGACCGCCTGTTCGATGGCCTGGGCTTTCCCGCCGTTCAGGTATGCCAAGATTTGCTTCATCGGCGGGCGGCGGTCTCCGGGCGCGGGGAGGACGAGCTGGCGTGCCTCCTCGACGCCCGACGCTTTTGCCACGCAGACAAAATGCCAGGCGGCATTCTCGACATCCGTTGGATTGACTTCGCGGTGTTTTTCAAACTGCCGCTGCCCGGCCGCGTAGTCCCCGGCGAAATAGAGGGCGATCCCGCGTTGCCAAAGGTAGGGCTCGATCGCGGGATTCAGCATGATCGCCTGATCGAATTCCTGGACCGCCTCGGCAACCTTCCCGCCCCGCAAGAGGGCATCGCCGAGCCGCGCGTGAGCCGACGCCGCCGGCGCGTCCGCCAGCGCCGCGCGGGCCGCCGCAATCGCCTGCTGGTGCCGGGAGGCGTGCGGCGCTTCCGCCCAAGCGAGCGTCGGCAAGCACGAACAGACCAGCATGGCGATGGCTCCTGCCGCCACCTCGACTCGCCGGGCAATCCCCCCGGCAGCCACTTCTCGATCCGCGTTGTCCACCACGTCTCTCCTCCCTTGCACGTTAAAAACGTCACGATTCCAGCAGGCTTCGTGGCACCGCACCACGCCCGGCGGCCCTCGATTCGGCCTGCCGGCACGCGCTCGATTGTAGCGAAACATGCGGGGAACCGCGGACCGCAGGTGACGTCGAGGCGCACGCGGGCTTGTCAAAAACGGTTGCGGCCGTTCAGCTAGACAGCTTACGCGATCAGAAACACGCCCTGCGTAGGGGGGAAGCTTCCCCCGCCTGTCCTACCGAATCAGCCGCCTTCCCCAGGATTGGCCGGCGACGCGGGAGCGTGCCCTCTCCTCGCTCCCGTCCGCTAGCTCGACCAGGTTGCCTATGACATCCTTGCCCCCTGACGACGGCTCCTCGGCTGCCGCATTGCTCGACGCCGAAGAGGGGATCACGGATCGCCCCTGGGAAGAGCTGGCTCGCCTGCTCGAAGAAGGGGAAGAGGGGGCGTTGGTCACCTTCGTCGATGAGCTCAACGCCGGCGAGCAAGCCCTCGCCCTCAGCCGGCTGAACAGCGACGCGCAGCGGAAGGTCCTGACGACCCTCGCTCCCGAAGACGCCGCCGAGCTGATCAGCCACCTCAGCGAAGTGCAGGCGGCCGAATTGGTCGAAATCTTGGAACCGGTCGAAGCGGCCGCGATCGTCCATGAATTGCCCAGCGACGAGCAGGCCGACCTGCTGGGCGACATGGATCAAGAGAGCGCCGAGGCGATCCTGGAGGAACTCTCCAGTGACGATGCCGCCACGGTCCGCCAGCTGACCCAGTACGACGACGACGTCGCCGGGGGCCTGATGGTCCGCGAGTACCTTCGCTACCGCGATCAAACCAGCGTCAAAGACGTCCTGGCCGACCTCGAAAAAAACGCCGACAACTACCGTGACTATGAAGTCCAGTATGCCTACCTGACCGATCGTCGCGGCAAGCTGACGGGCGTCTTGCGGATGCGCGACCTGTTACTCGCCCCGCGGCAACAACCGGTCGCCGACATCATGATCACCGATCCGTTAAGCGTCCAAGCGACGATGCCGTTGGCCGACTTGGTAGAGGTCTTCGATTCGCACCACTTCCTGGGCATCCCGGTGACCGATACCAACGGTCGCCTGCAAGGCATCATCCACCGCAAGGCGGTCGAGTACGCGCGGTCACGGCAATCCGAAAATGATTATTTAAAAAGCCAAGGGATCGTCGGCGGCGAGGAGCTCCGCACGATGCCGCTCGGCTCCCGCGCCAAACGGCGGCTGAGCTGGCTCAGCATCAACATCCTGCTGAACGTCGTCGCGGCGAGTGTCATCGCCTTCTTTCAGGACACCCTCTCGGCCGTGATCGCTTTGGCGGTCTTCCTGCCGATCATCAGTGACATGAGCGGCTGCAGCGGCAATCAAGCGGTCGCCGTCAGCATGCGGGAACTGTCGCTGGGGCTGGTCCGCCCCACCGAGATCCTCCGCGTCCTCTGGAAGGAAGTCACGGTCGGCCTGGTCAACGGGGCGGCCCTCGGCTTCCTGGTCGCGCTCGTAGCCACCCTGTGGGACGGGAATCCGGTGTTGGGACTGGTCGTCGGCGTGGCCCTCTTTGCCAACACGCTGATCGCCGTTTCGATCGGCGGTACCGTCCCCTTGGTCCTCCGCCGCTTCGGTTTCGACCCGGCCGTCGCCAGCGGGCCGTTGCTGACCACGGTCACCGACATGTGCGGGTTCTTGCTCGTCCTGGGATTGGCCACCCTCTGCCTGCCCTACCTGACGGCCGGCTGAGGTCGGCGGCGGAAGCCGCGGCCGCCGTTCACTCTCCCCATTCGGCTTCCGGGGGAGGCTTGTAGAACTTCGAAAGATCGATCCCGCCGCGATTCTCTTCTTCTAACAATTTGATCCGCGTCTCCAGTCGCTCCATCCGTCGCAACATCTGCGGGATCAGGTTGGGCGTATCGTCGTAGGGGATCGGCACCGGGACCTTGGGGTAGCCGAGGTGCCGCTGCAGGGCCTTGAACAGAAACAGCGGATCGCGGCGCCGATTGGCTTTGGCGATCCGCCCCTCTTTCTCGCCGAACAGGAAGGGGCCGCGTCCTTCCAACGAGCGGCCTTCCGCTTCGGCCAGCCGGCGGAATTCGGCCGAATGGAGGAAGACCAGATCGGCCAGATCGATGAACCCGACCTGCTGGCGAACCTGCGCGATCCAGCCGCGCCAGACGGCGTCGTACAGCGGATCCTGGCCGATCGCTCCCAGCCCCGGGTCGTAGCGGAGGCGATTGCGACAGATCGCTTCAAAGTGAAACAGGAACAGCCCCTGCACGTGAGCCGACGCTTCGCTCGTCAAGTCAGCCCGGTACTTCGCCTCGGTCTCCAACACTTGCAGGGCGACGGTCATATCAAAGCGCCCCGTCTCCCGTTCCGCTTCCTGCACCAAATAGGCTTGGAAAGGGGCGAAGTAATGCCCCAACCCGCGCATCGCCGGCCCCATCGTCCCGCTATGTTTCAGCTCGACCAGCATGTAGTCGACCGCCCAGGGAAGCTTGGTCGTGGCGAGCAATTCGGCCTGCACGCTCTCCAACGATTCCTGCAACGGGACCTGTTCGCCGATCCGTTCGCGGAGCAGTTGAAACAGGTAGGCTTGTTCGACGTACTCGGCGCGGTCGAGCATCGGGGCTCCAGTGACGATCTTGCAAAGCGTTGTAAAAGTCTCCAATCGCGTCCTCTGGCAATCGTAGCGAGGATCTCGATCGATCGCCATAACCCATTGGCAAAACAGGGCTTACCGAACGTCGCTCAAAAAGACCGCGGGCTTTGGCACGCCGCCTGCATGAAAGCCCCGTCATCAGAACGACGGCTCGCTGGTTGTCAGGCGACCGTCCCGCCCCCCGCGGCGGGTTTTTCAAAGGATGCTTTTTCGGCAGAAGGAGATTGCCATGCTGGTGCTGACCCGCAAGTTGAACGAACAGATCCAAATCGGGGACGACGTGACGATCACGGTCCTCCGCGTCAAAGGGAACACGATCCGCCTGGGGATCGACGCCCCCCGCTCGACCCGCGTCGTCCGGGGCGAACTGGAACGGTTCGCCGACGAGGGGGAAGCGGTCGCCGACGAGGCTTTGGAGGCCGCCGCCGGATCGACGAAACCGACCGCTCCGGCAACCTCGACCAGCCCCTTGGCCGCCTTCATGCCGGCGCGGCTGGAAACGATGCCGGCCGAACTGTCGGCTTAGCGAACGCTCGGCTTACAAGCCGGCCCCCGCGGCAGCGGCCGCTGCCGGTACGGGAACCGGTTTCCCAGGAAGCGTTTCTTGTTGGGACGTTTGCCGAACCTGGTCCGGGGAATGGATGGAGCCTTCCCGAGCGGCCAGACGATCCTCCGCGTCGAGCTGGCGGAGATGTTGCAGGAGGATGCGACGAACCTCCATCACACTTTGCCCCAGGGTATGCACCGTCATGTGGTCGCCCGTCACGACCAGCTCGCTCTCCACATCCTCGACATGGGCGCTTTCGTATTCGACCACGCCGTCACTCCCTCGACGGATCCGCCCGAACAAGGTCGATTCTTCCACCAGTCCGACGATGTTGTGATATTTGACCTCGGGATGGGATGAGGCGTTCAGCATGACCGGAAAAATCGGTGAATCGGGCGCCAACGAATCGATCGCGTTGGAGACCGTCAACAACTTGCTGTCGTTGAACAAATCGGGATTCTGACGCGTCAGCCGCACGCCGGTATCGACCACTTGGCTCGGCAATTTGATCAGTTTACGAGCCAACCAGCGGGTGTATTCGTTGGCGAATTCACTGCCGCGATGGGGCGTGGCGATCGTGATCACCCGCCGGACCGATTGGTTGGGCCGGAATCGCAAGACGCTCGCCAACTTCGCCACGTCCTCCTCTTCAGCCTGCAATTCTTCGAACGGCTTGTCGCTGACGATCTTCCAAAAGTCGTCGCGGCTCTCCAGCGTCTGCATCCGGCTGATCAGCCCCCCCATGCTGTGACCGACCAACACCATTTGGTCCATCGCTGCGTCGCGATGGGCCGGGTCGAAGGTGTTCCGCATCTCGGCGAGGTCCTGACGCATCTGCGCCGCACTCGTCCAGAATGGCTGCCCCGACGGGTACATGTAAAAGCAGAACTGGTAGCGTTGGCGAATCTCGGGAAAACTGCGCAAATCGTTGAACATGTCCATCCAGGTCAACGGACTGGACCACAACCCATGGACCATCACCACCGGGATCCGGTCGGGGTCATACGGTTCCAGCAGGTACAGCCCGCGGAGTTCCGGCGAGCCGCCGGGATTGATCAAGCCTTCGGTCGCCAGATTCCGCTTGCGAAACTGGGGGCTGTCGAGGAAATAAGCCAAGGGGGTCGTCAGGTCGGTCTCCAACGGAACCCACCGTTTGGCGAGTTGCACCTGGTTTTCCCGCAGCGGATCGTAGAATTCCAGGATGCAACGCTGCGGCAATTGCGATCCCCGCACCGGCTGGACGCACCGCAGCATCGCCGTCACCGCGTGGCTCAGACCTTTCGGATAGTGGTCTTCCCGGGGGTCCTCGGGATGCTGCGGTCGACGGACCGCGATCATCGGAACGCCCAGCCCATAGGTCGTATGCCGGTTGCGTAACGTCTCCACGCGAAAGTCGCTGGCGAATTCAAACCGCTCCAGCGCGTTGACATCCCAATCGCCGCGGGCGATCGTCTCGATCGTGAAGCTCCGATCGGGCGTCTCGATCGAATAGG
>CAYNVI010000163.1:0-4110 GCA_964400585.1 uncultured Pirellulaceae bacterium
CGGCTCCTTGCGTTCCCTCTCGCCCCGCGCAGCGGGGGAGAGGGGTAGGGTGAGGGGGTTTCCGGAGAGGCTCTCAGTCGCGCGAACCCGGCGTGATCTCGACGTCGACGCGGCGCTCGCCCCGTTGCACAACCACCTTCACCGGCTCGCCGATTTTCAAGGCTTCGATCGCGTAGGTGTAGTCGTAGATGTTTTCGATCGTCCGCCCAGCCAGTTCGACGATCACATCCCCGCCTTGCATCCCCGCCGCGTCGGCCGGTCCCTCGTCAGCCACCCCCGACAGCTTGACGCCCTTCAAATCGCCCGCCGCATAATCGGGAATCGTGCCCAGATAGGCGGTCAAACGAACCCGCGGCGTCTCGGCGGATTGCTCGCCCTCGTTCAGCTCGAAGGGGGGCGATTGATCGGCCGTCAGCAGGCCCCGCACAACCAGCGAGGTCAGCTTCGCAATCTGTGCCGCGCCTTCATAATTCAGCTTGTCGGCCGTATCGCGCGGCGTGTGGTAATCCTCGTGCGCTCCCGTAAAGAAGGTGAGGATCGGCACGTTCCGGTTCACAAAGGAAGCGGCGTCGGTGGGCAAGCGGGTGCTGGTCTTGTCGAGTTCCAGGTCGAGACCCACCGGCACGTTCCGCCGCTGGACCTGGGCTTCCCACTGCGGTGAGGAACCGATTCCTTGCACGATCAGTTTCTTTTCCAGTCGGCCGACCATGTCGAGGTTGACGTAGGCCGCCACGCGATCGGTCAACGGTCGCGACTGGGGCGAGGCGCCATGGCTATGGCTGCCGGTCGCCGGGGCCGCCTCCTCGTCGGACGCCGGCTTGGCAACTTCCGCTTTCGCCGCATCCGGATAGCGTGCATCAAACGTCTCGACGAAGGCCTGCGAACCGAACAGCCCGAGTTCTTCCCCCGACCAGGCAGCGACCAGCAGGTCGCGTTGCATGTCCAGGCTGCCTGCCTGCTGTTGGTTGGCCAAGGACTGGGCGACCTCCAGGATGGCCGCGACCCCGCTGGCATTGTCGTCCGCCCCGACGTGTACCTGGCCTCGTTCCTCGTCGGTCGCCAAACTGCTGCTGCCCCCATCGACACCCAGGTGATCGATATGCGCCCCCAAAATCGCCATCGGCTTGGCGGGGGCTTGGGCGTCCGCAGAACGAGCCCGCAGGCGACCGACGACGTTCCGCCCGGTCCCCGTTTTCCGCAGGATGTCGATGTGGGCCGATAACGTCAGCGGTTGGCCGTCCCCCCCTTCCTTCAAGCGGAACCCCATCTGCTGGCTGCCATCGTCGAATTGTTGCTGGACCTCTAGCAGGTCTTTTCCGCAATGCTGGAACCAACCCGCAGCGACCTCGTTCGTCACCGAAACGATCGCCGCGCTGACGCCCGCTTGCGAGGCATCGCGATTGAAGCCGATCAACTCGTTGCGGACCTTGCTGGTCGGCCCGGCAACGAACACGACTCCGCGAGCCCCCAGATCCCGCGCCAAGGAAGCCTTGCGACGCGGCGACGAATAGCGGGCCATCTGTTGGCGTCGTTCCGAGCTGATCGATTGGGGCAAGTCGCGGAAGATCACGACCCACTTGCCGGTCACGTCCAAATGGACATAGCTGTCGTAAGCTTCCTGGTCTTCCCCGGCCGGAACCGACATCCCGTAGCCGGCAAAGACCAACGCAGCCGGATCGAATTCCCCGCTCCCAGAGAAGGACAGAGGCCGCCAATCCTCGCGCAACGTATAGGTTCGCTCGCCCGCCCGCAGCTGGTTGTCGTCCGTCAGCTCCGCACCCGCCGGAAAGTCGAACTCCTGGTACCAGCTCCCGTCGTCGCCCGCCGGTTCCAAACCGAGACTCTCCAAGTAAGCAGCGACGTAGGCGGTCGCCCGCTTTTCGCCGGGGGTCCCGGTCAACCGCCCCCCCAGTTCCTGGCGGGTTAAGTAGTCGACGTGCCGCCCGATGTCAGCCGGCGAGATATCGGCCGACGTGGACCGCGCGGTCTGCAGGGCCGCGAGCCGATCGGCATCGCCGTCGGCCGCTGACAAGCCGAGCAACTGCCGGGCTTGTTCGTCGTCCCAGTCGGCCAGAAAAATCTGCGACCGTCCACTGTCGGTCCGCGTCGTCGTCCACGACAACTGCTCGCCGTCAGGGGTGAAGACCGGCAAGCCGTCAAAGCCATCGGTCGTGGTGACCCGCACCGGCTCTCCTTCGCCGTCGGCCCGCACCAGGTAGAGTTCAAAGTTGCCGAACCCGTGCTTGTTGGTCGTGAAGATCAGGTAGTCGTTGGAGGGATGGAAATAGGGCGCCCAGCTCATCGCCTGCAGCTCGGTCAACCGCCGCACGTCGGTGCCGTCGATCCGCATCGTGTAGATTTCGGCGGTCGCGCCGTCCTCGGAAAATCGCCGCCAACAGATGCGTTGCCCGTCGGGCGAAAAGAAAGGGCCGCCGTCGTACCCGATCGAATCGGTCAGACGCCGCACATCGGTCCCGTCGGCGTTCATGATGTACAGGTCGATCATCGCCGCCGGGTCGATCTCGAACAACTGCTGCTCCCGCTCGCTCAGTTCCCGCGCATACGCTTGGCGGTTGGACGCGAACGCGATCTGGGACCCGTCGGGGCTGTACGAACCTTCCGCGTCGTAGCCTTCCGCATCGGTCAGCTGGGTGTAATCCCCCGCGGCGGCGTTCCAAGCAAACAGTTCAAACGCCGGATCGTAATCCCAGGAGTACCGCCGCTGCTTGCCGCTGGCCCGCAGCTCCAACTCGGCTCGTTGCTTGTCCTCGGCAGCCGGATCGTTCTGAGTGCTGGCGAACAACACGCGGTCGCCTTCCGGATGGATCCACGCGCAGGTCGTCTTGCCGATCCCCGGCGAAACCCGTTCGATATCACCGGTCCCCAGATCCATCCGGTAGATCTGGTAGAAGGGATTGCCCGGTTCCCGCTCGCTTTGAAACACCATCTGCTGCCCATCGGCGCTGAAGTAGCCCTCGCCCGATCGGCGGCCGGCAAAGGTCAACTGACGGATATTTTCCAGCAACCGGGACTCGTCGACCGCCGACGTGGCGGACGTCTCGGTCTCGCTGGACGCGTCGTCGGCGGGAGGAAACGCCAGCAGCACGCCACTGCCCAACAGGAGCGACAAGCAGCAGGCCAGCGGGACCAAACGTGAACTCAAAAAAGCGATTCTTCGCATATTTCCAAAGAGGGGTTTGCTGGGACTCGGAAGGGGTTCGCGGCCAGGGGTCAGGCTGCACAACCTTAGCACGACAACCAAGGGGCTCTCCCGCTGTTACGCAGCCGGAGCCGGTCAGGGTTCAAGCAATCGGTCTCAGCCCCCTGCCGCCAGCCAAAAACTGGGGCCTCAGCTGGCCTTTAACTTGGCCGCTTCGGTTTCCAGTGCGGCGATTTCGTCTTCCAATTCTTTGATCTCGTCGAGATCATCCGCCTGCTGCTTCGCTCCGGTCAGTCGCGGGCGGAGGGCCTGCAGTTTCTTGTTGATCACGTCGAGCCGTTTCTTTGCTTTCTTATCCATCGATGCTTGAATCTTGCGGAGGGCGTCAGGCGGGGGTCGAAAGCGTTCCGCGGAGCATCCGGCGGTTTTGAAGTCGCTTTGCGTCTGCTTGATTGTAGCAGTTGGGCGGGGAGACCAGGAAACGGGGGGGCGTTGGCGAGACCTTTAGAACTCGTAGAAGGCGATCAGGAAGTGGACCACCAGGACATAGAGGGTCGCCCAGAGAACCGTCGCCGTGATCCCGTCGCTGACGTCGTTGGCGGACTGTTTCGGCCGCAGCCCGCGGTAATAGCTGATCGCCGCGACGCCCAAGCCGCAGGCGAGCGTCTTCAGCAGCAACCAAGGGGCACCCACCGCCCACGGTGCCTCGGCGTTGACCAACTGCCGATCAAAGTGCAACTGCCAGAAGTATGGTCCCGCCTCGGGGTTGGTCAACGTAAAGGTCAACAGACTGATCACCCGTGCGGCCCGGTAGGCGAGCCATTCCAGCAGCGGGGTCCCCACCAAGAACGCCAACAGGATCGGCCCCAGCAAGTAGGTGCGCGGGGGCACGCCGAGCGTGCTCAAGGCCTCGGTTTGCGAGCCATACCGTTTGACGCCGACATCGGCAG
>CAYNVI010000163.1:4120-9232 GCA_964400585.1 uncultured Pirellulaceae bacterium
GCAGCGACCGCCGCGCCGCAGCGGGCGGCGATCAGAATCGTGGCGAGCACCGGGACGAGGACGCGATAGAGGGCAAATCCGATCGCCGCCAACAAGTCCTCCAGTAACAACGGCTTGGTGTAGAGCCGGTAGGGGAGGAACTTGAAGGTGAAGTAGGTCGTCGTGAAGCCGGCGATCATCCCCGCAATCCAGAGATAAAGCCAAGCCGAGGGGCCGCAGACCAGCCGCAGGTAGTGGAGCCCAAACCGGAACCCCCAGCGCCAGCGGGGCCAGTGGGGCAGCAGATCCCAGGGGAGGCGTAGCGTCGCCAAGACGGCGTTGCCGCTGGTCCGCAAAAAAGCGGAACTCGCCTGGCTGGCCGCGGCGGCCAGCCGCGCCGAGAGCTTACGAGGCGGCGGCCTCCCGGCGGCGGGCTCGCTGCGCCGCACCGGCTGGAGCCGTTCCGGGATCGCCTCCCAATCGTCCCGTTCGACCGGGACCAGCTGCTGCGTTTCGGCGTCGAGCAGGAACACGTGATCGGCGATCGGCAGCAGCGTCTGGTAATCGTGCGTCACCACGATGCTGGTCACCCGGTGGGCCTGCTGCGTCTTGCGGATCAGGTCCGCCACCTGCCGGCCACTGGCGGAGTCGAGCCCCGAAGTCGGCTCGTCGTAAAGGACCACTTCCGGATCGGCTGCCAAAGTCCGGGCAATCGCCAACCGCTGCTTTTGGCCTCCGCTGAGCGCCGCGACCGGAACCGCAGGGGGCACCCGCAATTCCTGCAGCCAAGCCTCTGCGGACTGAGCCGGGGGCGTTTGGCGATCGCGCCGATGGTCGATCGCGAAGGCCACGTTGGCGGTCGGGGAAAGCTCGTCGAACAAGGCGAACTGCTGGAAGACGATGCCGACTCGCCCCAGGGGCTGCTGCGGCCCATGGCCGACTTTCCCCTGCCAGGTGATCACTTGGCCACGCGGCGGGATCAAGCCCGCCAGAATCCGCAGCAGGACCGATTTGCCCGCTCCACTGCCGCCGACAATCACCGTCAACGCGCCTCCGGGAAACGCCACCGAGGTATCCCGCAGCAGCGTCGTCCCCGCCGCCTCCACCGACAGGCCGTCCAGTCGCAACGGGCGGGGTGTTGCAGTCGCTGGGCTCGCAGGATTCTGGGCGGCGGGATTACGGTTTTGCATCGGCCATCCACACCAGAGGGTAACGTCCGCCGGGCGCCGCGCGAGGGATCACCAGGGGGGCGGCGGCCGGCCGCGCCGTCGCAGGGTTGTGGCTGCCGTCGCGGGGGACCGCCGTGATCCACTGCCTGTCTTTCCCCAAGATCTGCTGCCGCAAGAGCCGGGCAAAATCGGGATCGATCCCCGCCTCCTGCGTCCCCAACAGGTCGTCACCGATCGCCCGAACCGCCGGCTCCAATCGCGCTCCCGCCAAACGCATCGCGGCGCGCGCCTCTCGCGACCGGAAGTTTTCGGCCCAGACCGCATGCAACTGGGCGTTTTCGACCACCGCCTCCCGCACCACGATTTCCATCAACCGTTGGAATTCCGGATCGGAGACCACTTCCTGCAGTACGCCTTCGAGCTCTTCTCGGATCGCCGGGTTGTTCAGCAGGTCGAGGAGGATCCGCTGTTGCGCTTCCAAAATGTCCTCCAGATGCGCTTCGAAAACCGGCACCGCTTCTTCGTCGACGAATCGTTCCCACTCGATACGGGTCAGTTCCCGCTGGGGCAGGGGCGAACGATCGTACAGCGCCCGCCACCCGAAACGCCACAGCGACGCCCGGTCCCACAACTCGCGGCCGATCTCTTCGGCGACCGGCTGGGCGTGCGTGCGAATGCTGGGGACGACCTCCGCCTTGACCAAGGGGACGAGCCGTTGGCGGACCAGTTTTTCTTCCCAACGTTCGCCGACCTCCCGGAAAGCTTCTTGGTGGCGCACGAAGGACGCCTGCAGGGAATCCTCCAAGATTGGAACCGAATCGCGGAGGCTCGCTTCGACGACCGGACGAAACGACGCGATCAACTCTTCCCCGTGGGTCTCCAGGACGGCCGCCAGTCGCTGCTGAATCCGGCGACGCTTTTCCGGAGGCAGCAACGTCGTCAGGGCTTCTTCCAACGTGCCACGACGGATGTGCAGGGCGAACTGGTAATCGCTCGGATCACGTTCCGCGTCGTACCAAACGACCTGCGCGCGGGCGACCGGATCGTTGCGTTGCAGACCTTCGATCGCGGATCCCTGGGCTGGCGGTCCCGGGGCTGACGGTCCCGGGGCTGACGGCGCGACCTTGGCAACGAAACCGACCTGTTTCCAGGCCGTCCCCTCGGCCGACACGAAGATCGGGGTCCCGGCGCGCAAGCGGTCCCCTTCGACCACCGCCTCAAGATGGCGCGCCCGACCCGTGGCGAAACGCATCAATTGCCGCAGCGGGTGGGGACGACCCGCCTCGGGATTGGCGCCGCCCGACCACAGCAGGCTGCTTCCCAACATGAGGGCGCCCAGCCAGAAGAACCCGCCGATCCAACCGGCGGGGCTGCGTGCTCGAACCATCTTCCTCCCCCTTCGTTGATACGCTGGACGGGCTGCGGCATTTCCCCAGGCGATCGCGGGGAACCGTGGCGAGCCCTCTTGGGCGACTCACCCGGCACGGCCCTTCGCCGCCGGATGCCAATCCTCCACCCGAATCCGCTCGCCGATCTCTTCCTCCAGCCGTTCGTAGGAATGGATCACGCGAATCAGCAATACCCGATCTCGCACCAATTCGTCGACGGCGGGCCTTTCTTGGGCGAATTCCCGAAACCAATCGGTCGCTTCGCGCACCATGTCGGGGACCTCGTCGCGGTCAAACGCATCGAGCGGGATGGCGATGTGGACCAGCGTCGCATCGTGCGGGTCAAGCAGGAACAGCAAGCCACCGCAATCGATCGGCCGCCCCTCGACAAACTGCTGCTCCGAAGGGAGTCTCCGCGCGAGCCCCCACCATGTTCGCAGGCGGTTCCACCACTTGCCACGACAGGAGGTGCCGGGAGCCACGTCGGAGGTGCGACCTGCCAAGCGGCGAGATATCATGAGTCCCACTCTGCGGCCCCCTCTTCCTATCAAGCGACTTCGATACGCGAGCGTACAACATGACCTTGCCTCTCCCCACCCCCCACCCGGCAACGCGCTTCCTACTGGGGGGGATCCTCCTCTGCGGCATGCTCTGCAGCGTTCCCGCCCGCGCCGAGCGGGATCCGATCCGCCTGACCCACGGGCCGATGCTCGGCAAACCGACTGCCACCTCGATGGTCGTCTGGGCCCGGACCTCCGACCCCGGTGCATTCACCGTCCATTATGGACGCGCCGGAGAATCGCTCGACCAGGTTTCCCCGCCGGCGACGACCACGCGCGATCACGACAATACCGGCGTCGCTCGCTTGACCGACCTGCAACCCGACCGCGAGTACGCCTATCGGGTGTGGGTCAACGGGCGACCCCACGGATTGCCGGGACGCTTCCATACGCTGCCCTCGGCCGAGACGACGCGAAACGCCGAACACAATCCCGAAGGCTTGTTCAATTTCCGCTTCCAGATCGGGTCGTGCGCCAACCAGAATCCGCTGCACGGGATCGGGCACCAGACGCCAACCTATGAGACGCTCAATCGCGATTGGGCCGATCGCGTCCATTTTCACATCATGAACGGCGATTGGCTGTACGAAGAACTCCGCGAATTCCCCCCCGAGGCCTGGCGGCTGACCCAAGGGATCGATACCTACCCGCTGACCGTGCGTGTGATGCCGACGATTGTCGGTGTCTGGGAAAACTACAAGCTGTACCTGAGCCGCGGCGTGGAACTGGCCAAATGGCATCGCCAAGTCCCCAGCTGCTTCACCTTCGATGACCACGAACTGGTCAACGACATCTGGGGCGCTTCCGAAGCAGGCAAGCGGCACCGCCGCACGGTCTTTCGCGACATCGGAACCCGCGCCTGGTACGACTATCTCGGCTGGGCCAACCCGACCGCGCACGACCATCCCCTCCATTTTGGGCAGGCCGAACTGCAGGCGGGTAGCGACCTCCTGGTCGATCGTGACAGCGACTTCACCGCGTTGCCCCTCGACGAGATGCTCAACCTGCATGTGCATTGGGGGACGGCCGCCGCCGGCGTCAACGACCTCCGCTACGACAACGACGAAGGCAATCAGAACTCGTACGTCTACGACATCGTGGAAGTGGTCGACCAACACACCCTGCGATTGCACATGCCGGCCAAGACGGACGACCCGGTCAGTTACTCCATCGGCCGTCGCAGCTACGGCCGTTTCCGCGTGGCGAACTGTGAATTCTTTTTGCTCGACACCCGCGGGGATCGGGACATGCACGACATTCGGGATCGCGATAAGCCAGGCGTCTCGATGCTGGGAAAACCGCAACGGGACTGGCTGCTGCGATCGATGCGCGACAGTGACGCCGATTTCTTTTTTGTCGTCTCCTCGGTCCCCTTCATGATCCCCCACAGCGGGTCCGGCGGATTCGAAGTCGACGCCGCCAATAAAGAGGAATCATGGACGGGCTTTTTCGATGAGCGGGAAACGCTGATCGAAGCCTGGGAAGCCCTCGACAAGAAAGTCTTCGTGATGACCGGCGACCTCCACAATAGCTTTGCCATCAAGGTCACCGACGATATTTGGGAATTCTGCTGTGGCCCCCACAACAGCGTCAACCATGTGCCCGTTCTCGACGAAAGTGACCGCCCAGCGACCGGCAAGTTCCAGTTCGGACCGCGGGAATGCGATATCCGTTGGAGCAGCTACATCCTGCCCGACCTGCCGCGTCTGGAACGGCTTTACCCGCATTTTTGCGTCGTGCAAGTCAACAACGTCTTCAACATGCCGAAGCAGCTGGGGGGAACGCGCTGGGTGGCGTACCCGCATCCGCAGGTCGTCTTCCAATACTACGACGGGCGAACCGGCGAATTGGCCTACGCCGAAGCGATCTCCCTCGATCGGGATTAGCGATTCTCCGGAAGCCCGAGCGTCGGCAGGGCCCCCAGCGCTCCCGGATCAGCCCGACTCGACAGCGGCACGATTTGACAGCGGCACGATTTGACAGCGGCACGATTTGACAGCGGCACGATTTGACAGC
>CAYNVI010000164.1:0-9205 GCA_964400585.1 uncultured Pirellulaceae bacterium
GCGACTTGGTCGTCCCCGCTTGCAGGGCTTGGCGGTCGAGTTGATAGAGGGCGGCCTGCGCGGTGACGGCGTGGACCCCCTGCCCTTCCGGATCTTGGGCGAGCATCGAAACCGGCACCCCCACGTCGGTTTGCCAACGCGTGTCCCCCGTATTGGGATCGACCGCGGCGACGCGCACCCCTTCGGTACCTCGCAGCACCCGGGCATGGAACAGCGTGTCTTCGATCAACCGCGGCGGGGCGATGAAGGCGTCACCCTGGTGTTTGCCCCAATCGGGGACGACCCGCCCGGTATTGATCTGCAGTTCATAGCGATTGATCCGCGTTCCGGTGACCCACATCTCGGTTCGGCCCACGTCCATCAGCGTCGAGGTCGGCGATTCATACGTCGCCACCTGTTCGGCCACCTGCGTCACTTTCTGCTGTTCGGCCGTCGGTTCGACATCCAGCACGACGATCTGGCCGCGATCGGTCAGGATGATCAAGCGACGCTGTTGGATGATCGGTGGCGTGGTCACGTTGCCGACCAGCCGGAAATCTTTCTGGGCCGGTTCGAGCTGCAGCCCCTCGTCGTCGAATTTCAGCACGTGCACGAGCGCATGATCGCTGCCGGCGTTCTCGATCACGAACAGGTGTCCCAGCAGGGCGGCGGGCGGGACGGCGATCGTCCCCTTTCGATGGCCGACGTAGAACGATTCCAGGCATTTGCCGTTGCGGCTGTCGAGCGTGTAGAGGTTGCTGTGATCACCCGGTTGGTAGATCCGGTCGTGGCGTTCATAAAGACCGGGGCTGACGTCGAGCGGTTGGGGGATCCTTGTGACCCAGCGAGCCTCGCCCGTCGCTTCATCCAGCGAGATGACGCGGCCTTCGCCGGTCGTCATGAAGACCGACTCGTCGCCGTCGATCGGCGGATTGAACGGTTCGCCGATTTGACTTCGCCAGGCGGTCGTCCCTTCGCTGCCGACGATCCGCTGGACTTCCAGGTCCTGCCCATCACTCAGCAAGACGCCCGCTTCGGGGGCTTCCCCCAGCGCGATCGGTGGATGATTCGCTTCGTAGCCGACGAAGCGGCGCCACAGCAAACGCCCATCTTCGGCGGAGAACGCCAAGACCGAACCGCGGGCCCGGAAATAGACCGCTTTGCCCCGCATGCTGGGGATCTCCCGACCCACGCGGTTGGCCAGCACGATCGAGCGAACCGCTTCACTCGGCTCGGCCGACTGGCGAGTGGTCGGAATCGTCTCGGCGGGTTGCACCAGGGTTTTCTGGATCTGACTCGCTTCTCGGATCAGCGCATCGAGCGCTTCGGAATCCTGCAGTTCCGGGTATTCGCGGAGCAAGGTGAGCCGCTGCTCGTAGGCGGTTTGGGTTTCCTTGGCATCGAGGGCTGACCGCATCGCCGCCAGCGTTTCCGAGAGCCGCAGGTTGCGATTGATCGCCCGCTGCACCCGGGCCCGCGATTCCTGCACGCTTTGGATCCGCGTGGCCAGCGTCTTGCGAATCGTCGAAGGGACGTATTTGGCGTCGAGGATGAATTCGATTTGCTGGTCGAGGGCGGCGAGCAGACGTTTCTTCTCTTCGGTCTCTTCCGCCTCGTCGGCCGCGGCAGCGATCTGTTCGGCGACATCGACCAG
The DNA here is from genome assembly GCA_964400585.1 of uncultured Pirellulaceae bacterium. Classification (GTDB taxonomy): domain Bacteria; phylum Planctomycetota; class Planctomycetia; order Pirellulales; family Pirellulaceae; genus CAYNVI01. The sequence continues at coordinate 1,634 of CAYNVI010000164.1, forward strand.
GAAGCCGGCCAGGTTAGCACGCTCTTGCTCCATCCCCGCCTCGTCTTCGATCGTGGGGAGGACTTCCTGGAGGACGATCAAGGGACGGGTCGGGTCGGTGATCGAGTCTTTGGCTTGCAAAATTCGAGACATCCCGCGGCGGGTCCGCGCGATCGACGAATGTTCGTCCGCGTCGCCAAAACGATCGAGGAAATCCTCGTAAGCTTTTTCCGCACTACCGAAGTTTTGCGCGTCGTACAGTTCGTTGGCGCGACTGATGTAGGCCGCCGAGTCCCCTTTGCGGAGGATGAAATAAAGTCCCCCGCCGAACAGCAGAAGAAGGATGATCGCGGCGGCGACTCCGATGATCGCGAACGAACCCCAGTCGTGCTGTTCCCGTTTTTGCGGCTTACGGACGCGCGAACCTCCCGCCCGGCCAGGAGCGTCCGGCTCCCCCGCTGCCGCAGCCTCGTCATCGACCGGAATCGCGTCGGCGGTGACCGGTTCCGCCTCGACCGGTTCGGCTTCCAAAACGGCGTCGTCATCGACCGGGATCGCTTCGGCCACCGTCGCCCGTTCGGCGTCGTCGCCATCGGGGGCCAGGTCCAGCGTCTCCAGCGAGCCCGCGTCTTCGCCTGCCGGAGCCTCCTCGGTGGCCTCTCCATACTGGGACGAGCGGAGTTCTCCGATCAGTTGGGTCGCTTGGAAACGCGTCAAGTGATTGTTGTCGACCAGCAGTTTGACCATCGCTTCGGGCGTAACCCGAGCGCCGCTCTGCCGCATTTGATCGCGGAGCGCTTCGATGATCTCTTGGTCTAACAACCCGCGGCGTTCCAGCAGGTCGATCAATTCATTGGCGAGCATCGGCTCTCATTACTTCGATGATGCAGACGGTTAGTCGAGTTGTTCGACTTCGGTGATTTGGATTTCGCTGTACTGGGCGATCGTCCCGGCGTCCATGGCATCGACCAGGCTTTGCAGTTTGGCCTGCTCGTGGCAGACGACGTCGAGTCGCATGCTGGCGGCGCCCGGATTGAAGGCTTCGCGGAGGGCACTTGTCAGATTTTGTTTGCCCGGAACCTCGCGTTCCCAATCGGCGGCCAGCACGAGGAACCCGTTGAATTCGTCGATCTGCACGGTGATCGTTTCGAAATCATCTTCCTCCTGTTCCTCCGTATTGGTGCTCGGTTGATCGCTTTGCGACTTCGGCATGGCGATCGATTTTTGCAGGCTGAAGGAGGCGGTGACCATGAAGAAGATCAACAGCAGGAAGGTGACATCGACCATCGGGGTCATGTCGAGTTCCTCCTCCTCCCGTTTGCGTCGGCTCAGCGGCGGTGGTTCGGGGAGGTCCTCCTCCTCGTCGGCGGGCAGGGCGTGGTCGAGCGCCGCGCTGCGTTCGCGGGGAACCGCTTCCGGATGGAACCACGCCTGCGGTGTCGACGGGCCGTCGTCGTCCTCCGCCGGGATCGCTTCCAGGATCTCGGCTTCGTCGGTCTCGGCTTCGTCGGTCTCCGCTTCCTCGGTCTCCGCGGCGTCGACCGCCAGCGGCGGTTGCGTGCTGCTCGCCGCATCGGCCGGGACCGTGATCCGTTCGTCGCACTTCGGGCAGCGGAGCGGTCGGCCGCGCATCCGTTCGGCGACGCTGTAGGTCGCCTCACAGACGGGGCAGGTGATCCTGGCGGACATTATTTCTCCTGGACGGCGATGTAAGTCTGCGAGAGATCTTCGAAGGCGTCCCCGATGATCTTGCGGACGCGCCCCACTTCCCCGACCGAGACATCGGCATCGCCGAGGAGCATCACTTGGTTCTTACCTTCGTCGAGCTGTTTGGTGACGTAGTCGACGATCTCCGACGTTTGGTTCTCTTCGTCTTCGGTGAACGGGCTGCCGTCGAGGCGTTCCAGGACGGCATCGTCGCCGCTGCCGCGGTGGATGAAAATCACCGCGGAATCTTTGGCGGAGACGGCCGTGCCGTTTTCGGCGACGGGGGTTTTTCCCGTTTGCGTCGGGTCCATCTTGGAAGCGACGACGAAAAAGATCAGCAGCAGGAAGGTGATATCGATCATCGGCGTGATGTCCATCTCGTCGTCCGGGCGACGACCTTTGGACATCCGCAGCGGCGCCTCATCGGCGACTTCGGCAGGGGCAGTATCCGCAGCCATGAAAGCTGACCTCAGGACCTCGAGGGGGACGCGTTTAGGAGCGGCGAGTCAGGCCGGCTTTGAACGCATCGAGGAACCGCGTCAGGCCGGCCCCGACCAGGTCTTCCATCTTGCTGATGCGAATGTTCACGTTGGCCACGATGATCATCAGGGGGATGGCGATCGCCAAGCCGCTGGCGGTCGTCACCAACGCCACTTGGATATCGCCGGCCAAGGCCGACGGTTCCACCGTTTCGGCCGTGGCCAAGGTTTTGAACGCGCCCATCATGCCGAAGACGGTCCCGAACAGGCCGATCATCGGGGCACTTTTGATCACCGTGCTCACCCAACTGAGACGATACTCTAAATCACTCAACACGTCCCGTTGGAAGCGATCGAGGATCACCTGGCGGACCCGCCCGTAGCCGAGCTCACGGTTGGCCAAGGCCAGTTCGATCATTTGCGGGACGGCTCGATTGTCGCCGTCGCAGAACTCGGCCACATTGTCGAATTGGCCCGCCCGCAGCGACGGTTCCACTTCGTCGAGGAACTCATCCTGCGCCGTTTCGTTTTTGAAACGCTTCTGACTGACCCGCGTCCAGACGATCACGATGCAGTACAGCCCCCAGAGGGCGACGGCGGCCAACGCCAGGTAGGTCGCGTTGGAAATCAGAACAAAAAGGTTGACCTCAGCAAACAGCATCCGGGGCTTCCTTGGCGATCGAAGATTCTAGGGAGACAAGGGACGAAGAGAGCCGAGGCGATCCCGCGCACCCCGTCACGGAGAAGGTGCGGGGGGCCGACGAGACGGTGGCGGGACCCAAGCACCGCCTCCGCGGGCTCAATGTGGGCTGTATTCTAGTCTTAATTGCCCGCGTTTCGCGTCCCGGCCTGGGAAATTCGCTCCGCCCCCGTCACGCCTTGCCCCTTTCACGAATTTTTCCGGATCGCCCGATTATGCAACGCCGCGATCGAGCTGCGATCCCGCCCGCCGAGCCGGCGTCGCCATCGCCCTCGGCGCCTCCCCCCCGCTCGCGGCTGCGACGCTTGCTCAACCGCCTCGAAATCGATCAAGCGGTCTTCTTCGCGATCGCCGCGCGGGCTTGGCAATTCCTCGCCGGGCCGATCACCGTGCTGCTGATCGCCACCTTCTTCTCCCCCCCCTCGCAAGGTTTCTTTTACACCTTCTGGAGCCTGATCGGGCTGCAGACTTTCTTCGAGCTGTCGTTGCCGCAAGTGATCCTGACCGTCGCCAGCCACGAGTGGGACCATCTCGCCCTCCATCCTGAGGGCTGGGTGGTGGGCAGCCGTCCGCATCGCCGGCGGCTCGCTAGCCTGCTTCGCACCAGCCTCCGCTGGTACGCCGGCGGTGCCGCGCTGTTTTGCCTGGTGATCACTGCCGCCGGCCTCTATTTCTTTGCCCAGGACGAGGCGAGTAGCGAGCTGCAATGGCGAGCCCCCTGGATCAGCCTGGTGGTGCTGACGACGTTGACGTTGATGCTGACGCCGTTGATCACTTTGTTGGAAGGCTGCAACCAGATCCGGGCAGTCTATCGCAATCAGTTCGGGCGGGCGGTCGCGGGCAATCTGGCGGTCTGGAGCGTGATTCCGCTAGGAGCCAATCTCTGGGTCCCTGCCGTCGCCGCGTTGGTGCGAATGCTGTGTGAGTTGGGACTGCTGTTCCGCTACCGCCGCTTCTTTGTTCAGCTGATCCGTCGTCCCCCGGCGGACGCCGCTCCGCTCGACTGGCAGCACGAAGTCTGGCCGTTTCAGTGGCGGATCGCCTTGAAGGGCGTGTTCGGGTACTTCAGTACCTACTTCATGATCCCGATCATCTTCCATTACCAGGGAGCGATTCCCGCCGGCCGCCTGGGGATGACCTGGCAAATCCTCAATTCGATGCAGGAAGCCGCGTTCGCCTGGCTGCGGACGCGCGTCCCGCGGCTGGGGATGCTGGCCTCCGCCAAGCAGTTTGCCGAGCTCGACCGGGTCTTCTACCGCGTTAGTAAGATCTCCTGGGGGATGCTGCTGGCGGGCGGGGTGACCCTGTTCAGTTTGCTCTTGATCGTCGAACGGCTGGAGCCTCGCTTGGCCGACCGCCTGATCGAACCGCTGCCCTTGGCGGTGTTGTTGATCGGTTTGCTGTTCGGGCACGTCAGCTTCAGCTGTTGGACGTACTTGCACGCTCATAAAAAAGTGCCGTACCTGGTGCTGTCGCTCGTCGGCCCGGCCGCGACCGGCGGCCTGATGGTGGCCCTCGGTAAACCCTACGGCGTGCTTGGCGTGGCCCTGGCGGTCTTGCTGGTCCAGCTGCTGATCAATTTCCCCGTGGCCTTGCTGGTCTGGCGACGTTGCCGGCAGGAATGGCACACGGCCTGACGAAGTCGTAGCAGGTCGCCCGCCCCGGCCGCCCCCGGCCGGCGCGCGGCTTTTCCGGAGAGCGAACACGTTTTCCGGAGAGCGAGCACGCTTTTCGGAGAGACGGTCAGCGGCGGTACCGCTGTTCGATCACTTCGAAGCTGTACCCGCCCCCGTCGCCTTTGGATTCGAAGACCGTTTTGGCGACCTCGGTGATGCTCGGATGACCATTCTGTTCGGCGTAGTCGAGCTCGATTCGAGCGAGCTGGTTTTCCAGATTCTTGGGGATGAACTGCATGTGGATCCGGTTGTTATTCAGCGGCACGCCGGCCTGCTGCAGCAGTTGCTTGTCGAACTGGGCGAGGCGATTGGCGGAGACCCAGCGAACGTAGAGCCGCTTGGCCGCCGGGTCTTCGCTGTCGACCCGCCGCGTGCGGGGGGCCCCACTGAGGTTCGAGGCGATATCGATGCCTTGGATGTTCCCGCCAATGGCGCCGAGTTCGATGCCGTAGAAGTCGAGCTGTTGGGCGTAGCCGTCGACGTCGGGGGCGGCAAACTTCAGCGTCCACCGCTCGAAGCGAGGGACGATATCTTCCCCCTCCCCCATCGGTCCGGCGGGCCGGCTGTCGCCCATCCCGGTTCCGACCGTGCTGGCCGGGCTGTCGGTGTTCATCGTGTCGAGCGAGGCGGCGACCGAGCTGACCGTATCGGTGACCGCTTCGAGGGTATCTTCGAGGGTTGGTTCCATCAGCTCTTCGACTTCTTCCGCTCCGGGCGGTTCAAAGTCGCGTTCAAAGCCTTCCGCGTTCTCCCCGCGTCCGGCGGCGTTCTCCACGATGGGCGGGAACTCGGCCGCTTTGAATTCGAGCTGTCGGGTCAGCCAGACGATGAACAGCATCAATACGAAGACGCCGATGAACAGCATGAACGCCATCAGCAGGGAGCGGACGACGTCAAACCGAGAGGTCTTCAGGTCGAGCCCCGCATCGGTCGGCTTGGGCACCTCGCTGGCGACGGTATCGCTTGCCATCGTGCAGATCCCTTAGAGGTCGGAATCGAGGAAGACGTACCCGGGATCGAGGCTCCGGTACCAATCGCGCCAGGCTCGCTGAGCCTCCCTCGCTTCCTGTTCGTTCGGCACATCGGGCATGCCGAAGCCATCGAAGCGGCGGCTGATGAAACGCAACCCGTCGCGGGCGAACCGCTTGGTCGGGACATCCGGGTCGCTCAAGGCGTAGATCAAGTCGGGGACGACCCGTAATTCGCCACTCTGGCCTAGCAAGCGGGCGGCGACCCGCCGGGCTTGCCACGACTGGCTGCCGCGGACGAGCCGCGTCAGGCGATTGAGCTGCTTGCGGCGTTGCTCGGGGGCCGCGGCCAGCTGGAGATCATCGGGGATCGATTTGCCTTCGAGCTCGTCCGCTCCGTCTTCTTCCATCAGGACCAGCAGCTCGTTGACCGCCCCGGCGACCGGGGCCCCTTTGATCTGCGTCCCTTCCAGCCGGATGTTGGTGGTGTCCTTGGGCACTCCGTAGCCGCCCTGAGCGATCCCTTCGTTCATCTGGCCGATCGCTCGTTGCGTGCTGCGGATCATGAAGAGGATGGCGAAGGAGGTGGCGATTCCCGGCGGATCGGAGTTCGCAGTCGGCGTTTCCGAGCCCCACGATCCGTCGTCGGCCATGTTCGCCTTGAGGAACTCGATCCCCTGGTTGTACCAGGCTGGCTCCTCCGGTTTCTCGCCGGTCGCCACCTCCAAAAAGCTTTGGTAACGCTCCTCGCAGTAGAGCCGATAGTAGAGGTAGTACCGATCGTTCTTGGTCGGGTTTCGCAACCAGGGACGGAGGCGATTGATCGCGGCCATGATCTCTTCGGAGGTCGCCCCCGCTTCCCGCACGCGGCGGCGGAATTCCTCTTCTTTGCCGGCGATTTTGAAAGCCGCCGGCAGCGCTTCCAGGCCTTCGCGGTTCCCGTCGTCAAGCGTCCAAAAGCCGAACAGCTCGCCCGCCATCAGCAGGCTGCCTCCGGCCCCCATGGCGAGCGACAGGTTCATCCGACCGCTTTGGCGGATCAGTTGCTGGCGGCTGGGGGCGACGGTGGCTTCGTAGGGCCAACCTCCGGAGGGATCTTGGGTGCGGAGGAGGAAGTCCACCAAGCGGGCCAGGCGATTGCTGTCGACCCGCATCCCGTGTTTGGAAAGGGTCCAGATCGCCAAGGTGCCGTACTGGGTCTGGGAGATATCGCCGAATTGCTCGGTCGGATAGGTCAGACCGCCGTGAGCCCGCTGGTTGGAAAGCAGGTGATCCAGCAGGCTGCGAGCTTCTGCCTGATACTGCTCGGGACCGACTTCGACCAGCAGCAAGGCGGCCACCGCCGTTTCGTAGACACCATGCGCGCGTTGCTTGAATTCGGCCCGCGATTCCGCCGCCATCTCGCGGGCCAGGAAAACGCCTCGTTGGACGACCGGATCTTGGGGATTGTGTTCGTATTTGAAGATGGCGTACGCCATCAGGATCCGTGTGCCTTCGCTCGACCAGCGGCTCAGTTTGACGTCGTCGCTGCGGAGGTAGCGGATCCCCGCCTCGACCATCTGCACCACTTCGGGGCTTTCCGGCGTGTAGGCGTGGGCAGGCTGCGACGATCCTGCGGCGAGCAGGAGCACCGCAAGGGCCAGGGGGAAGCGGCGGGAACGCATCATGGAATCAGGACCGGTTTCGCGGGGACGCGCGATAGACGAGCAGTACTCTACTCTACCCGAACGTTTTGTCAGGAAGAAGGAAGGGGCGCCGGACGGGCCGGGTCCAGATACTTTCCCGGGAAAGCGGCCCGGCGGACCAATTGACACTCCCTCCGCGCCTCACCTATTATAGCTCCGCCTTGGTCAGGTAGCTCAGTTGGTAGAGCACTGCACTGAAAATGCAGGTGTCGCCGGTTCAAGCCCGGCCCTGACCACTTTCTTTCCACGTCCCGCCGGCAGGCCCCTCCAGCCTTGCCTCTTGCGGCGGTGACGTCGCCGCCCTGCCCTCTCGATGGCAACGCGGCTTGTCGGGTCACGGGGCTTGTCGGGTCACGGGGCTTGTCGGGTCACGGGGCT
>CAYNVI010000165.1:0-9184 GCA_964400585.1 uncultured Pirellulaceae bacterium
ATCCGTAGCAGAAGAGAGACTTCGCCGCGCAGGTGAATCGGAAACTATCCCCAGTTATCGGCGCGCCTCGGCCGCATCTTCAGCCAACCTTGCCCGCCCAGCGATTTCCCGTCGATCGCCGGCCACGCCAGGGCGGGAGAGGAACCCCGCGGTGCCGGGGCGGCCCGTCCCGCTAGCCGGCAAGCCGCTCGGCAAGCATTTGCTCACGTCTCCTCCCGCGGCCCTATGTCGCCTCCGCCATCGCCGCCAATTGGACCGTCGCCCGGTTCTGTTCCTTCTCCAGGAACGCCCGCCCGTATTTGATGTTGACGTGATCCCAGGGGAGCTTGTCCATCAACCCGTAGCTTTCGTGCACCTGTTTGTCGATGTCGAGGCCGGCATCGGCCAAGGCTTGCCACCAGCGTTGCGGGTCGAGATGCTCGGTCCAACCATCCATCCGTGCCCCCCGTTCCCAGGCAAGCCGAATCGCTTCGCCCGTCCGCCGATCGCCGCGGCTGAGCACCCCTTCCAGCAGGCTCGTCTCGATATCGTGGCATTTGATGTTCACACTGCGGATCTTCCGCCGTTTCCACAGGTAGCGGTGGGCCCACTCGAAGTACTCCCGCCGCTGCATTCCATTCCACTGATAAGGGGTATGGGCTTTGGGCACGAAATTGGAAACGCTGGCGGTGACCCGGGTGTATCGACCCTTCACCTCTTTGCCGACCGTGGCGATCGCTTCGGCCAGCTCGACGATCCCATCGAGATCGACCGGGCGTTCCCCGGGAAGGCCACACATGAAATAAAGCTTCACCGATTCGAAACCGTTGGCGAAGGCCGCCCGACAGCCCTCGATCAAATCGTCGTTTTTGATCCGTTTGCGGATCTGCTCGCGCATGTCATCACGCGCGACCTCGGGCGCCAGCGTCAGCGAACGGCGACGTTCCGAGCCGATCAATTCCGGCAGCGAACGGAGTTGCTCGTTGACGCGGAGGCTGGGGACGCTGATGTTCACCCCCAACGGGCGAAAGACGTCATGCAGGCGGCGGACCAGCGGTTCGAAATGGGGGTAATCGCTACTGGAAAGGGAAAGGATGCTGATTTCGTTGAAGCCACTGTTGCGATAGCTCTCCAGGGCCGCCTCCACGATCGTATCGACTTCGCGAATCCGCAGCGGTCGCTTGATCACCGTGCTTTGACAGAAGCGGCACTGATGGGGACAGCCGCGCATGATCTCGATCGCGATCCGGTCGTGGACGCAGTCGATGTAAGGGACGATCGGACTGGTCGGCAGGGGAATGCCGTCGAGATCGCGGATCACACTCGGCGCGATCGTTTCGGGGACGTCCTCTCGCGACCGCTGCAGCGCGACGACGCGATCATCCCGGTATTCGGGAACGTAGAATCGCGGCACGTAGGCGTAGTCCAACCGCTGGGCCAGCGTAGCCAAGGCTTCGCTCCGCTGGCGCCGGCCCGCTTCGCCCTCGGCAAACGAACCGTCGGGAAGGCGGGCTTGGTTTTTCAGTTCCAGCCACAGGTCACAGATCTCCGGCAAGGCGGGTTCGCCATCGCCGGTGACCATCGCGTCGAAATAGTCCGCCAGCGGCTCCGGATTCTGGCAGCAAGGCCCCCCCGCCAACACCAGCGGATCGGCCATCGTCCGCTCGACCGACCGCAGCGGGATCCCGCCCAGATCGATCATTGTCAACACGTTCGGGGAACTGATCTCATACTGCAGCGAGAGGCCGACGACATCGAATTCCGACAGCGCGGTGAACGTTTCCAGGCTGTACAGCGGCACTTGATGCTGCCGCAACAGGGCTTCCATGTCGGGCCAGGGGGTGAAGACCCGCTCGGCCAGCCAGTCGCTGCGACGATTCATCAACGAATAGAGGACCTGCAAGCCGTGGTGGCTCATCCCGATCGTGTAGGCGTCGGGAAAGCCGAGGCACAGCTTGCCGGCCACGTCGCGGTGGTCCTTGACCACGATGTTGCGCTCCCCCCCGACGTACTGAGCCGGAGTTTGCACTCGGGGCCAAATGTGGGTTTCCAAAAACCGTTTGCGTGCGTGCTGGATCATCGGTTATTCCGAAAGACCGAACTGTGGGGAAAGGGAACGCGGGCGAACGCAAGGGCGACGATCAGCGGTTCTCGTCGGCCCGCCTAGCCGTCAGATTCGTAAAGGTTACCCTTTAGGGACTTCCCTCGACACAGGAAAACCAGGACTGAATGGCATGAGCGAGTTTGAGACAGTCGGTAACGTCAGCGATTTCGAGGAGGGCGTCGGGCAAGCCTTTCCCGTGGACGGCCGGATGGTGGCGGTCTTCATGAAAGAAGGCGAATTCTACGCGATCGACGACCTTTGTCCTCACATGGGGGCCTCGCTCGCCGAAGGACACCTGGAGGATGCGACGGTCGCTTGCCCTTGGCACGCCTGGCGATTCTGCATCAAGGACGGGACGTGGGTCGATAACCCGCGGGTTAAAGTCGATACCTTCGAAGTCCGCGTCGAAGGAGACGAAGTGCAGGTCCGCGTCGTCGACGAGCCACCGGCCGCTCCCTCCTGATGCCCCCCTGGCGGGCTCTCCGCTCGACCGCCGGCCTGCCGGAGGCGATGCGAACGCGTCCCTACAGCGTCAACGATTCGCCCGGCTGCAGCACGTGCGGCTCGGCCGCAGTCCGTTGCCGAACCGCTTCCGCCCAGGCTTGCCCGTCCTGGTCGATCGGGGGCCAAGTCCCATAGTGAGCCGGCAGCACCCGCTTGGGCTCGATCAATTCGATCGCTGCGAGGCTCTCTTCGGGGCCCATCGTGAACAGGTCGCCGATCGGCAACACCGCGAGGTCGACGCCGTGGGCGAACAGCCGCATGTCGCCGAAGAGGGCCGTGTCACAGGCAAAATAGACGCGAGAGCCTTCCAGCTCGAGGACGAAGCCGCCCGCCGTGCCGGCATAGGAACCGTCGGGAAAACTGCTGCTGTGGACGGCATGCACCAGCTTGACGCGGCCAAACGGCAACTCGGTCGTCCCCCCCAGATTCATTCCGATGGTCTCGGCGACCTGGTGCTGCGAAGCAAACCACTGGGCCACTTCGAAATTGGCGACCACCGTCGCCCCACAACGGTTGGCGATCGAGGCCACATCTTGGATGTGGTCGAAATGACCGTGGGAAACCAGGATGACGGAAATGTCTGCCAACGCCTCGGCCGACGTGGAAGCGGTGGGGTTATCGGTCAGGAAGGGATCGAGCAAGACACGATGCTTGCCGGTTTCGATCAGCCAACTGCCGTGCGAAAGCCAGGTCAATTTGGTCGCCAAAGGGATCCTCTGCTCAGTTCAGGGGTATGCAAAAAAGGGAGGGAAGCCGTGCTGGACCGGAGCCGCAGGGAGCGGCCGCGAGGGTTTGGCCCGGGCTGAGGCAAAGCTTTCGATAGCAGGATCCGTGTTGCCCGGAGTGTTCAGCAGGCGAAGCCTGTTTCAGTCCGCCTACTCCCACGATTCGCCACGAAGCCGCGCCAATTCCATCGCGTCCTTGTCGCCGCGCCCCGAAAGGCAGACCACCACGTGCTGATCGCTCGGCATCTCCTTCGCGATCTCCAGCGTCTTGGCCATGGCGTGGCAGGTTTCCAGCGCCGCCATGATCCCTTCGCTTTGGGCGAGCTTATCAAAGGCTTGCAAGGCTTCATCGTCGCCGCAGTGGATGTAATCGACCCGTCCGGTATCTTTCCAGTAGCTGTGTTCCGGACCGACACCGGGGTAGTCGAGCCCGGCGCTCATCGAATGGACGTCGCACGTCTGGCCATCGGGATCCTGCATCACGTAACTAAAACTACCGTGCAACACGCCCGGTGCCCCGAAGGTCAACGGGGAAGCATGATCCCCCGGCTGAGCCCCTCGCCCCCCTGCCTCGACGCCGACCATCCGCACCCCTTCGTCTTCGACAAACGGATAGAACATCCCGGCCGCGTTGCTGCCGCCCCCGACGCAAGCGACCACACAATCGGGCAGCCGACCCAACGTGTCGTGACACTGCGCACGGGTTTCGCGACCGATGACCGCTTGGAAGTCGCGGACCATCATCGGGAACGGATGCGGCCCGATCACGCTGCCGATGATGTAATGGGTGGTTTCGACCGACGCCATCCAGTCGCGCATCGCTTCGTTGACGGCATCCCGCAACGTCTGCGAACCGCTCTCGACCGGCCGGATGTCGGCGCCCAGCAGTTTCATGCTAAACACGTTGGGCTTTTGCCGGCGAACGTCCTCGCTGCCCATGTAGACGACGCAGGGCAGCCCAAAGTGGGCGCAGGCGGTCGCGCTGGCAACGCCGTGCTGCCCCGCTCCCGTCTCCGCGATCACGCGAGTCTTTCCCATCCGCAGGGTCAGCAACGCCTGACCGATCGTATTGTTGATCTTGTGGGCCCCGGTGTGGTTCAGATCCTCTCGCTTGAGCCAGATCTGAGCCCCGCCGACGGCGCTGGACAAGCGTTTGGCGTGGTAGAGCGGGCTGGGACGCCCCACAAACGTTTTCAGCAGGCCGTTCAATTCCTCCTGGAAGGCCGGATCGCGTTTCGCACGATCGTATTCTTCGGCAAGCTGATCGAGGGCCCGCGTCAACGTTTCGGGAACAAAGCGGCCGCCAAAGTCCCCGAAACGGCCCTTCGGGTCGGGAACTTGGGCGGTGGCATGGCGGTCGGTCGCGGCGGTCGTCATAGCGGGCTCAACAGGAAAGGGCCTGAAAACGCTGGATTTCACAGCAGTCCTCCCATTGTCGACGGCTGGTGACACCTCGTCAATTGATGCCCGCATGCCGCCGGATCGCACGATCGGAAGAACGGGATAGGAACCGCCGCCGCAGCCCCCCCCTTCACCGCCCCGAAGGGCAAGCTTTCGTTTTTTCTTCTCCCCCAAGTCCGCCGCTGCCCCTAGCCCGGGACTGGCCTGATGAAAATCTTTCCGCAGCAGGATCCATGCTGCCCGCCGTTGTTCATCAGGCGAAGCCTTTTTTCGTCCCCCTCCCACGACGCGGTCGCGCGAAAAACGTTGGCAGCATGCACCACGTGACCGCGAACGGGTCGGGGGAGGGTGCTAGGATGAGGACCCGTTTTCTGACAAAGCCTCTCCCCCTCGCGTTCGATGCCTGAACTCCCTGAAGTCGAAACGATGCGACGTGGGATCCGACCGATCATCGGTCACCGGATCGCAGCGGTGGAGCGTCCCCCCTGCCGGTTGCGACCGATCGTGCTGGAGCCCCCGATCGATATCCTGGCCCCCCGGGTCCGCGACCGCGCGATCGTCGAGGTCGGTCGCCGCGGCAAACGAATCCTGATCGAACTCGAGGGCCAGCAATGGCTGGTGATCGAGCCCCGGATGACGGGGCTCGTCCTGCTGGCCGATCCGCCGGGCCCCGAGCACCTCCGCTTGCGAATCCGCTTGAAGGAGGGCCCGATCCCGCAGCTGCTCTTCTGGGATCGCCGCGGATTGGGGACCGTCCGCCTACTCGACGCCGTCGAATTCGCCCAGCGGCTCGGTCACGATCGACTCGGTCCGGATGCGCTCGAGGTGTCGGCCGAAACCTTGCAACAGCGGCTCGCCGGCAGCCAACGCGCCATCAAAGTCGCCTTGCTCGACCAACGCGCGGTCGCCGGCATCGGCAATCTCTACGCCGCGGAGATCCTGTATGTGGCCGGGATCGACCCCCGCACCCGTTGTGACAAGTTGTCGCGACCGCAGTGGCGGCGGATCGCCGCGGCGACGCAGTACGTGCTGGAAGAAGCGATTCGCTATGAAGGGTCGACGCTGGCCGACGGGACCTACCGCAATGCGCTCAACGATCCCGGCGGTTACCAAAGCCAGCATCGCGTCTACGCCCGCGCTGAAACGCTCTGCCGCCGCTGCCAAGGCGCCCCCATCCGGCGGATCGTCCAAGCCCAACGGGCCACCTTCTTTTGCCCCCAGTGTCAACGTCGCTCGGGACGGCACCCCTGCGTGAGCGAGATCCCTGTGTGAACAATCGCTGCCTGCCGGACCACCCCGGCTCAAGCGGGTCCCCAAAAAACGGGCCGCCCGAGGATGCCGATTCTTGTAAGATTGAAGTAGTGCCATTTGCCCCGACGCCGGTGGAGAGACGATGAATCCTGCGAATCCCGACCGCTCGACCGCTCCGCTGCCGCCCGCAGCGGCCCGCCTTTCCCGGCGGGCCTGCTTGCAACAGGTCTTGTGGGGCGCCGGTGTTGCCACCGTCGGTTCCTGGAACGCCCCCCGTCTCTGGGGAGCCGCCGATCGCGACCCCCGCTGGAATGACGCGATTCAGAAAGGGCTCGCCTGGCTGAGCAAGAACCAGTCATCCCGCGGCCACTGGAATACGCAGGTCTACCCGACCGCTTTGGCCGCCTTGGCCGGCACGGCCATGATCTGCAGCGGCTCGACCACGACCCAAGGGCCATACGCTCGGCAAATCGCCCGCACGGCCGACTTCCTGATCAGTAAGTCTCGACAAAATGGATTGATCGGGGATCCCCAGACCGACCAACGCTACACCTATGGACATGGCTTCGCGATGCTCTTCCTCTCGCAGGTGCTGGGCGAAGAAGGGTTGATCGATCGCCGGCAGGAACTGGTCGATGTCCTCAGCAAGTCGGTCGAATTCAGCGGCAACGCCCAGACGCCCGCCGGTGGTTGGGGGTACGTTTCGGCCCGGGAAGGCAATAACTTCGATGAAGGCTCGACGGCGATCACGCAAGTCCAAGGACTGCGAGGCTGTCGCAACGCGGGGATCCCGGTGGCCGCCGAGATCATCGAGCAAGCGAAAGAGTACATCTACACCTGCAAGAACGCCGACGGCGGGATCAGCTACAGCAGCCGGCAAACCGGCAGCAGCCGCCCGGCGATCACCGCCGCCGCCCTGGCAGCGCTTTACAATGCCGGTGCCTACGACAGCGAGCACGTCCCCGAGATGCTCGCCTACGCCAAGGAAAACCTGCACCAAATCAGTGAAGGCTCACGTTCGTTCGGCCACTGACATTACACCTACCTCTATTACAGCCAGGTCGTCTACCGGCAGGGCAACGAGCTGTGGGAGCCGTTTCGAAGCCGGCTTTACAATCGGATCATCAGCGACCAACGCCCCGATGGATTTTGGGAGGGACAGATTCACCCGGTTTACGTGACCGCCTGCAACCTGATCATGCTGCAACTCGACCGCGGGTACCTGCCGATCTTCCAACGATAGCTACCAGCCGAGCGTCCCCGGCCCCCCTTTAAACGGGCCGACGATCCGGGACGTCACCCAACCCCCGTAGAAATCGCCCGCCTGCGCCATCACCCGTTCGCCGTCGATAAAGCAGACGTCCATCTTGCTGGGGTAGAAGGCAAGATAATTGGTCAGGCTGGCATAGTGGGAAGGTGGATTGGGGTAGCACCACGCCGCGTTGTCGATACGAAGGTCCGGCAGGACGAGATCGAAGTAACGTGCCTCCCCCTTCCATTCGCAAAACGAGCGGTGCGGCGACGGAGCCAGCAACCCGACGTGCACGTCGCGAGGCGGGATGTAGTAGACCGGCGGATGGCTCGTCTCCAGCATCCGCAGCGCGCTGCGTGATTCCGCGATCGCCTGTCCCCCCGCCACGACCTGGATCAGGCTGTCGCTCGCTTCCAAGTGAGGCGGTCGGGGATAATCCCAGACCGACTCTTGCCCTTCCTGGGGTTCGATCCGCTGTCGTTTCATCGTCGCTCCTGGATACTCGTCGATCGGCGGCCCCCGCCGACACCACCGGCGTCACTCGGCAACCGCGTCCCGCCAACACTGCGGCGGAGACTGCACAAGGCCGTCCAGGGCCCGTCCCGCCCGCATCGCCACGGCGATCGTCCACAGGAACACCCGCTTCGCAGGGACCCGACGGAAACAACAGGGACGCATGACAGGAATCCCTGTTGGGGGGAGATCGCCCAATGCCACTTACTTTGGCACCAGTGACATTTTTGTTAGCGGAGCGGCGCGAGCCGCCCAGTATTTTTTGAGGATCTTCTTTGCGAAACCAGACGGCTCGCGCCGTTCCGCTACAAAGGAAGTCGACCGCTTCTGCCGGCTGGTGATGCCCGGGCGGTTCATCTGCCGGCGTTCACCGCGCGAGCACCTCTGCCAGCGTCAACGCTCCATCCCCGTCGGCGTCCAGCCGTTGAAACAGACGTGCTTGCGGGAGTTCTTGCGGGGTCACGCTGCCATCCCCATCGCGGTCCGCTTTCCGGAACTTCCGCGTCCGCTCGGCCGCTTCCTGGGGCGACAGCGCGGGCTCTTCCAAAGCCGCATCCTCCCTGGCATCCTGCGAACGCGCGGCCAGCGGGTCCCTCGGGTCGTAGTACTCGACGTACCCCAGCAGCATTTCGTCTTCGGTCTGCGGCCCCCATCCGACGGTCTCGGTCGGGTCGGGATTGGCGGGGTTGCCGGCGCTATTGTCGAACCAGCCGGTCACCTCGAGGCGACTTCCGCGCGGCACCGTCAACGGTTCGGCCAGCCGATACTCGAGCTGCCAGTTGAAATCGTAACGAGGAACTTCCAGCAACGTTTGCGTGTCGCCATCGGGCCGGTGCAGTTGGAACCGAAAAGCTTTACCACGCAGGTGCATGTGCGGCATCATCGCCAACAAGCGGACCTCTTGCGGGATCGCCTGATCCGCCGATTCGGGGTGGTTTTCCGCACCCGGCGGAATTTCGATGCGGTGGTTGGCGATCCCCACGTTCCGCACCCGGTACCGCGGCTCCGCCGAGGCGAAGCGGAGCCCGATTTTCGTCTGGTCCTCCGTCGCCTTGCCGTTGGGCGTGTAATGGAGCTGGAAGATCAACTTCGCCCCGGCCGGCACCTGTTTGGCGAAGCCCTCGGGATAGGCCTGGTGGGAGTTCCCGGGGACATAGGCGCCCAAGAAGCCGCTTTCTTCGTCGATGCCTTCCTCACCCTGCTGCACGAAGACGAGCACATGATGGACGACGGGGCGAGCCGTCGGACGGATCTCCACCGCCTGGATCCAACGGTCGGTCTGGAAACCGGTTTCCACCTCCACATGCTTGTAGGGCATCCGGCCCTTCGCCTGGACCGCGATCGGCTGGGGGATCTGGAAGACGACATCGGGCGCACCGATCTCCCAGTTGTCGGGATATGTCCACGGTTCGGGGGCTGCTGCCGGATCACCGGCTGGCCGCGCGCTCTGCAACC
>CAYNVI010000166.1:0-9142 GCA_964400585.1 uncultured Pirellulaceae bacterium
CCTACGATCAGCAGCCTTGTCTGCGGAAACGCCCGCAGGATCGCCGGCATCGCCTCGACCGCAAAACGCTGGCCTTTGCCGCGCCGGACCATCCCCAAAACGCCGATCAGCGGGGCCTCGGCAGGGACTTGCAGTGCGTTCCGGAAATCGGCGATCCGCGTCGGCGACTGGCGGCAGTAGCGATGGGTATCGACCGGGTTATGCACCGTGGTAATCCGCGTCGGCAGGACGAGGTTGGTCCACATGTGAAATTGACGCGTCGCTTCGGAGACCGCGATCACGTGATCGTTGGCCGCCCAGTGGAGGTGCTGACGGTTGCGGTGGGCGTGCGCGACGCAGGGGATGCCGTAAAGCCGCCGGAGCAGAACGCCAAAGGTATGCGCGCGGCCCCCGTGCGTGTGGATCACATCGACCGCGTGGCGACGGAGGTCGTCCCGAACCCGGCGGAGCTCCCCCAGCGGCCATTTGTCGAGGCTCGAAGCGACCAGCCGGACCCGCGTCCCACTCAATTGACTCGAGATCCAGCCATCCGGGGGGGTGAGCATCGAGACGCGGTGACCACAGGCTGCCAACCGACGCGCCGCTTCAGCGGCGTATAACAGGACACCGTCGGGGTCGGTCTGGCCGGTCGTGATCTGCATCACGTGCATGGGGTCGGGTCGCCTCGAAAACGCTCGTCGCGACCGCCCCAATCGCTCGCGACGAGCGGCTAGGGCGGGATGGGGGTGCTTAACGACCGCTTAAGGTCGTCTAGTCTTATCTTCTCTCTCTTTCGGGAAAAGGCAAACGCTGATTTGCGTCCCCTTTTCAATTTTCGCCGGAAAAGCTGGGAAGCGGAAAGGTTTCGGGGAACCGAACAGGCTTCCCACCTTGCCTCGCTTGGCGGGGCGGCCCAACCGTACCCTCCTCGCCAAGACTGACCCGGCGAGGCTCTGCCGGTCGATGGCAACGGTGGCAGCGAAGGCAAGAAGCTTCCGTGATGCCCGCGCCGAACGTCGGGTCGCGTTTCCCTGGGAACACGCCTGGCGATCCCGCGAATCTCCGCCTCAGCGCTTGAACGGATCTCGTTCGAGTCGGTTCCTTGAGAGGAGACGCCACAGGGATGTGGCGTCGCGCGCCAATGTCACAACATCGCTCGGTCGCCAGCCCGGATCCCGCTCCCGGCGGCTTGCTGTACGAATTGGAACGCCGTCAGGATGACGTGTTGACCCAACTCGATCAGCTCGATGCCCAGGTCCGTGATCTGCTGGAGAGTTTAGGGGTTCGCCAAGAAACGCACGAGCCCCGCGCGGGCGACCCCTTTGGCACGCTGGAGACGTAGCCCAGCGGTCAGGCGGGCGATTTCAATCCTCGTTGCCGCGGGTGAGGTGGCCGCTGCGACCGATCGCCAGCAGCAATCGCAGCATCACCATCATGCTGAGGATCGCACAGCCGCTTCCCACGATGCTCAGGTCTTGCAGCCCGAGCACGGTTCCCTCGGAAAACAGCAACGGCGGCACTTTGAAGGCGAGTTGCAGCGACGCCCCGACGAACAAGGCGCTGGCGAGCAACCCGAGCACGAGCCGATTGACCGAGGGGCTGAGGCGGCGGTGTTCCAGATTGACGCTAAACAGGCCGCTCCGCATCTGCTCGACCAGCCCGATCAACTGGTCGGGGGCCATCTCCAAAAAGTTTTCGGCTTCCATGTAGATCCGTTGGGCCCGGCGGACGCGGCGCATCGGATGGAGCCGCCGCAGGGAGGCTTGGCGGACGAAGGACCGCATCACTTCCAACGAATCGAACTCCGCACTCAGCACGCTGAGGGTGCCTTCGAGCGACAGCAGCATCTTCAGCAGCAACGCCGACTGGCTGGGCAGTTTGATGCGATGGCGATGGAGGATCTCGCTCAGATCATTCAAGGCGCCCGTCATGTCGAAGCGGCCCAGGCCCTGATGCCCGTAGACGGCCAGATAATCGCTGATGTCGACCGAGAGGGCGGAATCGTCGACCGTCGGCGGAGCCTTTCCCGCCCGCTTGATCAACCGCATCAACAATCCCTCATCACTCGACGCGATCGCAAACAGCATCGATTCAATCGTTTCCCGGAGGCGGTCATCGATCCGCCCGACCTGGCCGAAATCGAGGATGCCCAGTCGGTCGCCCGGCATC
Source organism: uncultured Pirellulaceae bacterium (assembly GCA_964400585.1). Lineage (GTDB taxonomy): Bacteria > Planctomycetota > Planctomycetia > Pirellulales > Pirellulaceae > CAYNVI01. The sequence continues at coordinate 2,149 of CAYNVI010000166.1, forward strand.
GCGATCAGATTGCCGGCGTGGGGATCGGCGTGGAAGACGCCGTGATCGAACAGCATCTCCATGTAACAACGCGTCATCCGCCGAGCCATCGCATCGCGTCGGGGGCGGGTCGCGTCGGGCCCGACCCAGTCGTCGAGGTTGGGGCCCTCCAGCTTCCGCATCACCAGCACCCGTTTGGTGCAGAGACCGACGACCGCCGCGGGGATCACGATGTCGTCTTCGTCCTCGAAGAACTCGCTGAACATCTGCATGTTCCGCAGTTCCCGTTCGAAGTCGAGTTCCCGGCGGAGCATGGGGATGATCTGGCGGGCCAATTCGGTCGGTCCCCAGGCGGCGAAGGGTTCCACCCGTTCGGCCAGTTGAGCCAACCCGATCAGCACCTCCAGGTCCTGCAGCACCTTGGCTTCGATCCCGTGGCGCTGCACTTTGATGACGACGTCGCTGCCATCGCGGAGCTTGCCCAAGTGGACCTGCCCGATCGAAGCGGTGGCCAGCGGCGTCTCGGAGAGCTCCAAGATTTCCTCTTCGAAGCCTTCTCCCAATTCCGCCACCAGCATCTGCCGCACTTTGGCCGGGGGATCGGGGGTCACACTGGCGTGCAGCAACCGCAGTTCCGCGGCCAGGCTGGGGCCGACCAGGTCGGGGCGAGCCGACAGGATCTGGCCGAGCTTGATGAAGGTGGGGCCGAGTTCGGTCAATGCCAGCCGCACGCGGACTTCGCGCGAATACCGCGTCAGCGGGACGCCTTCGGAATCCTTGATCAGATTGCGGAGCGGCAGCCGGGGAAAGTGGCTGAACCAATCGGCCAGTCCGTACCGCCGCAGCACCACCAGGATCTCGCGCCAACGTCGCAAGTTGCGATACAGTTGGGGAATGGCGGTGATTTTCATGGCGGTCCATCGTCGACGTTGTCAAAAAGCAGGGGCCGTCCGCTATTATGAGCCGGCGTGTTCCTTTTTTTGATCCTGCCAGCGGAATTTGCGAAAAACCGGCAAGGTCGCGTGCGGCCATGACGGTTGTTCGTTCTCGGGAGGATCCGCTTGCACTCCCCAGGGAAAGAAGGGGGCTCTCGGCAGCTCCGTTCAGGCCCGCGTCGTCCGGCGATCGCCGAGGAGCTTTTTGATCAGTCTTAGCGGGTCTTCGTGGGCGGTGCCTTGGTCCGCCGTCGGGGTGACGAGCGGCTTGATGCTCGGCGCCGTCGTCATCGCGCTGCCTTTGGGCGGAAGCGTGGGGGTGGCGCTGCATCGCTGCCCCGCGGGGGGGCTGCTCGGGGCCGTCCGCCGGGCCGGCATCGCCGCGCTGCTGTCGGCCGTCGCCCTGCCCCTCTACCTGCATGCGGCCGGTTGGGAGGCGGCGGCGGGAAAATTCGGTTGGATTCCGCTGCTACAGACCACGGCCTCCCGCTACTGGTTTGTCGGGTCCCTCGCCACGATCTGGATTCACGGAGTCAGCGGGGCGGCGTGGGTGGCCCTGGGTACCGCCTGGGGACTCGCTCGCTTGCCTCGCCCGCTGCTTGAGATGGCGGCGCTCGAGGCCGGCCGGGGGGCGGCCCTGCGGGCGGTGGCCCTGCCGCTGGCGCTGCCGGTGATCGCCGCCAGCGGCTTGTGGGTCGCGCTCCTGGCGGCGACGGAAATGACCGTGGCCGACCTGTACGGCGTTCGCAGCCTGGCCGACTTGGTTTACCTTCGCTACGCCTACGACCCCGAGCCGCTGGCAATTGTCCTGGCCTGCCTGGCACCGGCGCTCGTCGCCATCCCCCTCCTCTTGCTCCTCGTGCGGCTGACCCATCACCGGGTGGTGCTTCGCGGTGGGGGGGCGGACCCGGGGGACGCGGAGCGGACGGACGCGAACGATCGCGGCGGGCCGCTTCGCCGCGCAGGGGCAGCGGGGACGGTCGCCTTGGGGGTCCTGCTGATCCTGGGAATTCCCCTGTCGAGCCTGCTTGTGAAGGCGGGTTGGGGCATTCAGGCGGTCTCCCCGGGCGGGGCGCATGGATCCCCCATCCCGCGGTGGGGTTGGTCCGGGGGCCGCTTTCTGGAAACGCTGAAGGAGGCTTGGCAAACGTTTGGGGCCGAATATGGCTGGACCGCGTTGCTGGCTGTCGCCACCGCTGTCGTCGCTGTCCTGTTGGGGGGTATGGCCGCGGGATGGGCCGACGGTTCCCCCCGCCGCACTCGCCTGGGTCTGATCGCAGCGGTGCTGCTGGTCTTGTTGCCTGGTCCGGTCGTCGGCCTGGGGATGATCGAGCTATTTCATGGGCATGGCGCCTGGCTGAGTTGGCTTTATCGAGCGACCTTGGTCCCGACAATCTTCAGCCAATTGGTGCGTGCGGTGCCGGCTGCATACCTGGTGGTGCGGGCGGGCTATCGGATGCTGGACCCGGCTTGGGGAGATGCCGCGCTGGCCGACGGGGTGGGCCGATGGGGCCGGCTTTGGCGAATCGAATGGCCGCTGCTGCGGGGGACCGTGGGCGGGGCAGCGGTGGTCGCGGCGTTGGTGACGATCGCCGATGTTCCCGCCAGTTTGGTGGTCCTGCCGCCCAGCGTGACCACCGTGGGCACCCGGCTGTTCGGCTTGCTTCACAGTGGCGTCCGTTACCAGGAATCGGGCTTGGCGATCGGCTTTTGTGTCGGCTTCGCCATGCTCTTGGCGATGCTGGCGATGCTGCGCGGTTTCCGCCCACGAATCCCCGTTCGCTGGCCGATGTGATAGTCTGGAGAGGTCTCTTTTGTTCCCCGCCGGTGATTCGAATCGATGGATATAACGCGCCCCCAATCGGCATCGCCTCGTGCTCCCGACCGCTGCGTCGGGTGGGAACGGCTTGGCCGATTCCTGGGGTTAGGCGGGCTGCTCGGCTTCGCTGGAATCCTCCTGGCCGGTCCGGCGATGGCGGCCGACGTGATCACCTTCACCGACAAACAGGAGCGGCAGCAGGAGGTCGCCGGCGAGATCCAGGTCGAGGCGCAAGATGGGGGCGTGTTGTTGCTGGGCGACGACGGCCGCCTCTGGACGGTGCAGCCCGACCGGGTGATCGCGCGGCGGCAAACCGAGGAACCCTTCACGCCGGTCGATTCCGACACGGTCCAGCAGCGGTTGCTGGCCGAGATGCCGAGCGGCTTTCAGATCCATGCGACCGCCCATTACGTCCTCTGCCACAACACATCCGATCGCTACGTCCAGTGGGTCGGTTCCCTCTTCGAACAACTCCATCGCGGCTTCTACACCTACTGGAAGAACCAGGGATGGGAGCTGCCCGCCGCGAGGTTCCCGCTGGTCGCCCTCGTCTTTGCCAATCGGGAGAGTTTTCAGAAGTATGCCGAAGCGGAACTGGGCAGTTCGGTCGACGGGATCATCGGCTACTACAATCTGGAAACGAATCGGATGACGACCTATGACATGCCCAACGCGGAGCGGAAGGTCGCCACGATCATCCACGAAGCAACCCATCAACTCGCTTACAACGCCGGGTTGCAAAAGCGGTTTGCCGATAATCCGATGTGGGTCAGCGAGGGGCTGGCGGTCTTTTTCGAAGCGCCCGATTTCACCAGCCCTCGCGGCTGGCGTTCGATCGGACGGATCAACCGGGTCAACTTCCAGCGTTTCGCACGCTACCTCCGCAGCCGTCCGGCCGATTCGCTGACGACCTTGCTGAGCGATGACAGCCGGTTCCGTCGGGGAGCGACGGCGACCGATGCCTATGCAGAAGCATGGGCGTTGAATTACTTTCTGTTGAAGACGCGCGAGGAAGAATATGTCGATTACCTCCAGCGACTCAGCGAGGGCGAGCGGCTCGGAACCGCCTCCCCGCGGGAACGGATCGCGGTTTTCGAAGAAGCGATCGGGATGTCGCTGGAGGAGTTGGAACGTCGCTTCCTCCCCTTCATGATGCGGTTACGCTAGTCTCGCTTTCTTCCCAGCGGATCGCGCTCGGATCCCCCCGGCTTCTTTCCAAAGGTGTTGCATGCCCTCCTTTCAGACCCAAGTGCCCCACGATTTGGGGACCTCCGAGGCCCGTTCCCGCGTCGAAGCTTTGGTCACCACGCTGGGCGAACAGTACGGCGACATGATCAGCGATTTGGAAGGGGACTGGATCCAGAACCGTCTCCGCGTATCTTTCCGGGCGATGGGCTTTGCGATCCAATCGGATGTCCGCGTGGAAGAAGAGCGGGTCGCCGTCGACGGCAAGATCCCGATGGCAGCCCTCCCCTTTAAAGGGAAAATCCAAAACACGATCGTCGAAAAGCTTAACGAACTGCTGAATCGGTAAGGACGCCTGCAGAAGGCCTCTGCGTCTTGCTCGACGGCGACCGGCAAACCCGGGCCGCTCCGCGCTTGCCCCGCGGGAGGGCTCGGTCTGCCTGCGGCGGGTGGCGTTCCCCACCGCGACGCCAAGCCTGCGGATCGGTCAGGGGAGCTTGACCTGCAGGCGGTCGCCGGCACGCCGGGTGGTGACCCCGACCTCGCTGGCAATCCGCTCGATCCATCCTTCCAAAGTCGTCTCAGCGGCGTTTGTAAAGGTGACGCGTTGTTGACAGGCCGCCTGCGCGGCGGGCGCGATCTCCAACGTCCAACCGGCTGATTGCGCCAATGTCGCGAGGGCCGCGCCGGCCGGCGCGTGCTTGAGCTGGAACTGGAACATGGCGGCCGCCGGCGCTGGGTCCGCGCCGGCTGGCGGGCCCCCGCCTGGACCACCACCTCGGCCCGCCGCTTGCAGTTGGGCGGCCAGCCAGCGGTGAGCCCGCGGCGGCGCTTCGATCGCAATCGTGTCGGGCGTGGCCCTCCAACGGGCCGCCGGGACGCGCTCACGCAGCTCGCCACGAAGCGTCTGCAGACCCGTGCTGGCAGGATAACGTGCGGTGATTGTCGCGACCTCGGGAAGAGGTTGCGAAACGACTCGGTCTTCCCGGTCGGCTTGCAGCCAGCGGTCGAATTGCGCGCCGATCAGCAGCAGCAGCGTCGCCTCGTCGATCGTTTCGACTCGAAAACTCGGCCACAGGTCGTGTGGCAAGGCGACCGACTCGGTGCGCAAGCCAGCCGCTGTCGCCACGACCTCGAGGGCTTGCGACGGAGAAGTCAGGAAATCCCATTGCGTCGGGCTCGGGAGCCTTCCCGTCCTCCGCTGCGGTTTGATCTCGGTCCACCAAACCGTCGATACGCGGTCGACCCAGGAGGGACGTCCGACGACCACGACGCTGCCCACCGGATAACTTGCCAGACCGGCCGCGTCGGCCACAGCCTGGTACGCGGTGGCGATCGTGGGACCGGCGGCGACGGGGGGGACCGGCTGATCGGGATCGACGCGGCGATCGAGCCAATGCGGGACCCCCGTCGCCTGCTCGAGCGACTCTAAACGGGAACGCAACGTTCCGCCGCTGAAGGAAGCTCGAAAGGGAGCGTCGTACGCTGCGGTCGCCCGGCCGGGCTGTTGGCCCGCGACTTGGAGGCCCCCGCCCATGACCAGCAACCCCAGCGTTATGAACCTCAGCCAGCAGCGCGGGCCTGGCCGCGAGAAAAGGGGGGGGAGCCGTGACATGGAAAGTTGGTCCCGTCGAGAGAGCAGCCAAGCAAAGGACGATTTCCGGAGAACTTGCGGCAGGCACCGGCCACCGCGGGAAAGGGGACGGCAGCGAACCGCCGAACGCAACCAACGGGCGGCGGCGCCGTCCCGTCCGATTATGGGTCGCGAGCGGCCACCTGTCCAAAAACGTTCGCTTCGTTGAGTTTACGCAACACGTTAACTAAACTCGCCCGGCGTCGTTTTGCTCCCTCGTCGACCCGGGCAAACGGTGGAAACGCTCGCTGGCACGGGCCAGCCGAGGCGGCCGCTCCCAGCGCACTTTCTGCCATCGCGAACTTGTCGGCGAGCCGCCCGCGCCTAGGATGGCAACCAAGCGGAGACCCAGCGAAACCGCCTCGTCGAAAGGACGATCGAAATCCCCGAAGTGGGGGAGCGTCGTCTTTTCCGAGGCTCGTGCCCCGGGCTGTTCATCCTCCCGACTTTTAACCGGATATCGCTCTCGTGCCATCACCTGCTGTCCACACTGCACGGATCGTCGCCGCCTACCGACGCTACCTCGCCAGTGCCGATTCGCTTCGCTACGCCCAGCAGGTCAATGCGTTTTACACGCCATCGACGCTCTGCAAATTGCTGCGATGCGGGACGACCGAGATGCGGCGTGCGACCTCGCTCGCGTTGGGCATCGCCAGTCACTCGGCGGCGATCGAGCCGCTGGGGCGGGCCTTGGCCGATGCCGATCGGGGGGTTCGGTTGGCCGCCGATGATGCGTTTCGCGTCAGCTTGATCCGCGATGCGGCTCCGGTGCATCATCAACAGCTGCTGCAAGTGATGCATCTTAACGATGGGGCGGAGTATGCTGCGGCCCTCTCCCCGGCGCTGATCCTGATCGAATACGACCCGCGGTATGCCGAAGCCCATCACCAGTTGGGCGTCTGTTGGGCGGGCTTGGGGGAACCTGAGGCGGCCGAGAAGGCATTTCGGACGTGCCTCTGGTACTGCCGCTTCCATTATGCCGCCTGGCAAGGGTTGGCTTCTTGCTGCCTGCAGCGAGGCGATTTGCAGGGCGCGTTGCGGGCTTTCGAACGCAGCCAGACGATCTGCCCCGATTTGGAGTCCTCGCGGGTTCAAGCCCGCGCCTTGCGGCGGCGACTCGGCCTGTCCGAACGCCCTCAGTAAGCAAACCGCAGTCGGCAAGCCTGCCGAACAGGGCCCCCTCCATTCTTCTCCACGCTGCTAACCTGATGCGAAGGGGCGGCGAGTTGCCAACCGAGGTGCCGGGATGCAAGCGGACGAGATCTTTGTCGGAGCGATCGCGTTGGTGATCGGGGCGATGGCCTTGAGTGCCTCGCTGGGCTGGTGGCATCAACCGTTCCGGGTGCGGGCGATCATGGCGATTCAGGAGCGATGGGGTGGCGTCGCGGCTCGGATCGTGCTCGGCTGCATCGCCGTGGGGATGCTCGCCTCGGGGGTAGCCAT
>CAYNVI010000167.1:0-9137 GCA_964400585.1 uncultured Pirellulaceae bacterium
TGATCTGGCGGATGGATTGGTTGCCTGCCGGGACTGGCGGGTTGGTTGTCGTCGGGATGGCGGCCAGCTTGTTCGGGTTCGCCCACACCGACGCCAAACGGGAGGCGGAAGGTTTTTTTCGTGGCTTCCCTTCCTACTGGAACATCTTCGCGTTCTATGTCGGCCTGCTGGCACCGCTGGTCAATGCCTGGTCGATCCTGGCCGCGTTGCTGCTGTTGGCAATCGCCACGGTTTCTCCGATCTGGTTGCTCTATCCCAATCTGACGCCGCCGCCCTTTCGGCGCTGGATCGTGGGAGGCGCCTATGGCTGGGCGATCTTGTTATTGGTCCTGCTGGCGTTCTATCAGGATCCGCCCCTGTGGCTGACGATCGTCTCGCTCGTCTATCCGGTCGGCTACACGCTGGTCTCGTTCTGGGTCAAACGGCAGCAAACCCGCACCGCGGCCTCAATCGACCCGTCCGTCGAGTAGGCCTTCGACCGTTTCCAGCAAGCGCGCCGCATTGACCGGTTTGGTCAGGTAGGCATTGAAGCCGGCTTTCAGCAAACGCTGCCGGGTGCCTTTCATCGCGTCGGCGGTGAGGGCGATGATCGGCTGTTCGAAGTTGCGTTGGCGAAGTTCTTGCATCGCCTCTTCGCCCCCCATGATCGGCATCTGCATATCCATCAGCACGATGTCATAGGGTTGCGATTGGGACTCGGCACGTACGATCCGTTCGATCGCTTCCTGCCCATTTTCCGCGATGTCGACGGTGCAACCTGCCTTGCTGAGAAAATGCCGTGCGATGTAGCGGATGTCGCGCATGTCATCGGCGATCAGCACGTGCGCTTGCAGTTGCGGAGGGGCAGGGCTTTGTGGCAAGCGATCGTCATCCGGCCCCCGTTGCCGACCGTGGAAACTGGGGATCGTCACGAGTTCGCCGATCGGGCCGACCGGCACGCAGATCGTGAACGTGCTCCCTTTGCCGCGCTCGCTCTCGACCTCGATCTTCCCTCCCAGCGATTGGATCAGCCGGCGGCTGATGCTCAGCCCCAACCCGGTGCCGCCAAATCGCCGCACGATGGCGTCGTCGGCTTGCGTGAAGGGCTGAAAGAGACGCTCCAATTGATCCGCCGCGATTCCGATCCCGTTATCCTCGATGGCGATCCGGAGGGCGTCGGCGTCGTCCCCTTCGCAGACATCCGGTTCGCGGACCCGGCAAACCGTCACATCGACTTTTCCGTCCGGAGAGAACTTCAGGCCGTTGGCGATCAAGTTGACCAAAACTTGGCGAAGCCGCGCCGGATCGGTCGTCACGGTCTCGGGGAGCGGTTCGGGAAAGTGGAACGTCAGCGTTCGCTTCATGTCATGGGCGCGAACTTGCATCATCCCATGCAAGTCGCGGAGATGTTCCATCAGGTCAAATGACGAAGCGTGCATTTGGACGGCGCCCGCTTCGATTTTGGAAAGGTCGAGGACATCGTTCAGCAGGGTTAGCAGATGTTCGCCGTTGCGATGGATCGCTTGGAGTGTTTTCTGCGTCGGCTCGCTCGGCGATTCTTCCAGCAGGATGCCGGTGAAGCCCATAATCGCCGCCAAGGGGGTCCGCAGTTCATGGCTCATGTTGGCCAAAAATTGGCTTTTGGCCACGTTCGCCCCTTCCGCCTGAATGCGTGCCTGTTCCAGTTGGGAGGCGGTCTTCAGCCGCTCACTGATGTCGACGAAGGTGATCACCGCCCCCAAAATCTCGTCATTCTGCCGGATCGGTCGGCACCAGTACTCGACGGGAATCGAGCGTCCGTCGGCGCGCCAGAAGACCTCGTCGCTGACATTGGTCCGCTCCCCTGTCTGCAAGGTCTGCTGAATAGCGCAGCGATCTTCCGCGCAGGGCTCGCCGTCGGCGGTCGTGTGGTGGATCAGCCGGTGCATCTGCTTGCCCGCCAATTCGTCAGGCGAAACGTAGCCGAGCATGCGGGCGGCCGAGCGATTACAAAAGGTGCAGTGTCCTGCGGGATCGATCCCGAAAATCCCTTCGGCGGTCGAATCGAGCAGCAGTTGCATCGCCGTTTCGTTTTCGCGGGCCCGTTCTCGCGCGATCACCAGTTGACTGACGTCATTTTGGACACCGACGAAATGCGAGATCTCTCCGGAATCGCTTTTGACCGGCGTGATGTAGAGGTCGTTCCAGAAGTGTTCGCCTTGTTTGCGGTAGTTCTGGATCAAGAGGCTGATCGGTTCGCCCTGCTGCAGCCCGGCCGACAGCTGATCGACCACCACCGGATCGGAATCCGTCCCTTGCAGGAACCGGCAATTCCGTCCCAGCACCTCATCTTTGCTGTAACCCGTCATCTTCAGGAAGCCCGCGTTGGCAAAGGTGATCGGATTATCCGGTTGGTTCGGGTCGGTGATCACGATCCCGTTGACGACCGAATCGATCGCTTTCCCGAGCAACCGCAGTTGCGCGTCCTGGGCTTTGCGTTTGCTGATGTCCCGAAACGTCGCGTAGAGGTACTGCTGGTCATCAAAAGCGACGGCCGAGAGGGCGACCTCGGCCGGATAACGGCTTCCGTCCTTGCAGCGGTGCTCGGTCTCAAAGGGATCGATGCGATGATCGAAAAGTTGTGCAAAGCGACGGCGAAACTCTCCGGCATCCAGCTGGACATCGATATCGAACAACCGCAGGGACAGCAGTTCTTCGCGAGCATAGCCCAAACGCCGGCAAAAGGCTTCATTGACGTAGACGAACTGTCCGTGTGCATCGACCAAGGTTTGCGATTCGCTGGCTTGATCGCACATGAAGCGAAACTGCTCGACGCCCTGCTGGGCTTGCTTGAGCGACTGGACGTCGATGAAGGCCATCACGACGCCGGTCGTTTCCTGTCCGCTCGCGCGGCACCCCCGGTGCGTCCGTTGGTAGGGTTGGATCCGCACCAGATAGATGCCCCCGTCCCGGTCGCGCAGTTCCAGCTCCTTCTCCCGGCCGGAGGAGAGGACTTCATTCAGATCGTCCAGCAGGCGGTCATAAAGCAGGTTGTGAGTAAAGCTTTCGATACTCCGCCCCACGTCCTGCTCGACGAGGTGGAAGACGCGGGCGATCTCCGGGGTAAAGCGTCGGATGTAGAGATCGCGGTCGAGGAAGATCACGCCCACGCGGGTGGAAGCCAGCAGGTTGTCCATGTCGTCGTTGGCCCGCCGCAGTTCCTCCAGCCGCGCCTGATGTTCCGCATTGACCGTAAAGAGTTCCTCGTTGACGCCGTGCAGTTCCTCGTTGGTGCTTTGCAGTTCCTCATTGGACGCGACCATCTCTTCGTTGGTCGCTTGCAATTCCTCGTTGGATGTTTCGAGCTCTTCGATCGTCGCCTGAAGATTCTGGCGGGTTTGTCCCAGTTCGTTCTCCAGGCCGGTGATCCGCGCCGTCGCGATCTCGTCGGCGTCGCGGTCGACGATGTCGGAGGCAGGGGCGGACTCCGCCGGGGCGACGGGCTGGTCGACCGGTTCGAATTTGACCAGCAAAGCCGTTGCCTGGAGTTTCGCGACATGCTTTGGTTCGACGATGATCCGGAGTGGACCGCCTGCGGAATCTGCCGGGTTGGGGAGTCCCCCGTAGCGGACCGTCTTGTTGTCCTGGAGGGCGTGCTGTAACGCACCGGCGAGGGCCGTTTTCAACTCCGGGTGGATAACTTCGACCAGATTGGTCGTCGGGCGACCGCCGGCAAAGCGAAAGTACTGCTCGGCGCCGCCGAACGTATGCATGATTCCAAATTGCGCATCGACCAACACGCTTTTCGGCATCACTTCGCTGATCAGGACATCGTAGAAGGCCGACAGCGTATCGTCGTCGTGCGATCGCTGGCGTTGGCTTTGCGTCCGCGTCGAGGGGGGAGCAAGCGGATTGGCAGGCTGGGAAAGCTGGTGGCCGAGCGGGAGCCGCATCTCCATCGGCAGACGGATGTCGCGACGTTTGCGGAAGACTTTCCAGCGGCTGTCGATCGCTTCGAATTCGTCCCCGATTTCCCCCGGCGATTCGCTCGGACCCAGAAACAGGACGCCCGACTGTTTTAAGGCAAAATGGAACAGCGACAGCGTCTTCTGTTGCGCGTTGGGCTGCAGGTAGATCAGCAAGTTCCGGCAGGTGACCAGGTGCATCTGCGTGAAGGGCGGATCATTGATGATGTTGTGGGGGGCGAAAACCAGCATCCCACGGAGTTCCGAAGTGACATGAAAGCCATCTCGTTGCTGCCGGAAAAACCGTTCCCGACGAGCCGGGGAAACGTCTTCCAGTTTCGCTTCGGGGTAGAGCCCGCAGGCGGCCGCCTGCAACGAGGCTTTATGGGCATCGGTGGCGAAGAGCTTGATGTTGGCCGCGGAGTTCAGCCGCTCTTTCGCTTCGGCAAACAAGATGGCCAGCGAGTAGGCTTCTTCTCCCGTGGCACATCCGCAAATCCAAACGCGGACTTCCTGCCCATCCGCGTTCTGTAGCAGTTCGGGGATGACGGCGTCTTCCAGGATGCGGAAAGCTTCCGTATCGCGAAAGAAACGCGTCACGCCGATCAACAGGTCCTGGTACAACTGATTGACCGCGCCGGGATCGCGGTTGAGACGCTCGATGTAATCGTCTAACCCGTGCAGGTTCAGCAGGTCGATCTGCCGCTGGATCCGGCGGCCTACCGTGGATGCTTTGTAGTTGGCGAAGTCGATGCCCTGGGCCCGCTGGAGCAACTGAAAAACGCGGCTGATCCCCTCTTCCTCGTAGGCCACCAACTCGCGGTCTTTCAGCTGATCGGGACTGGAGCCTTCTTCCACGTAACGGGCCAATGCCTCGCCGATCGCTTCGGGGGCAAGTGTCAGGTGGACATGACCCGTCTGTTGGGCGTTGCGCGGCATGCTGTCGAACCCGCAGGTTTGCGGGTCTTGGGCCACGACGAGACCACCGCTTTCTAGGATGTCGGCGATCCCTCGCGCCCCATCGCTACCCGTGCCCGACAGCACGACCCCGATCGCGTGCTGCTGGGCGTCATGAGCCAGCGCCCGGAAGAACTGATCGATCGGATGGGTGAAGACCCGTTCCCGGCTCCGTTCGGTCAGCAACAACCGGTGGTTACTGATCACCATCTCCATCCGGGGAGGGATCAAGTAGACCGCGTTGGGCTCGATTTCCATGCCGTCGGTGACCGCGTGGATCGGCAATTGCGTGATCCGCCCCAGCAGTTGCTTCATGTGGCTTTCGAAATCGGGCGACAAATGTTGCACGATCACGAACGACATGCCGGAATCGAGCGGCATCCCGGCAAAGACCCGCTCGAGGGCTTCCAGGCCGCCTGCGGAAGCTCCGATGCCGACGACATGATGGGCACGCTGCGAAGCCGGCGACGGCTCGAACCGCTCGGCCCGGTCGAGCGTCTCGGGCGCCTCCCGCGACTCGGCCGGCTTCGCTGCCGGCGCGGTCGGCGGAGAGAGGGAAGCGGCAGGCTCGGCAGCGTCGGACGTCGCCGAGCCTGGGCCAGCGGGCGGGCCACCCTTGGCTTGACCCGTCGAGCGTGGAGCGGTCTCATCGAATGCTTGATCGTCAGTCAAGGCGTTTCCTCGGTCGATGGATCGGGAAGAGAAGCGGACGGGCGGCCGTTTGCACGAGCCCCCACCGAACCAGCCAGGCATCGCCGGCTATTCTACAGGCATCGCCGCCGCTGCCAGGAGGACCCCCGAGCGCGAAGCAGGAACCCCGAGCTGGGAGGGCGCGATGCCAAGGTCTAGCGGCCGGCAGCATGCTGTTGCCGAGCCGCCAGATGCGTTTCGAACAACTCGCGATTGCGTTGGTTGGCCTTCCAATCGGTCAGGTAGGCTAGCCAACGGACGCGGCGGAGGCGGGGATCCGGGGCATCCTGAACAAGCCCCCGAGGGGGCGTGGGGAGCGGGACCGAGGGGTTCGATGAGGCCGCAGAGATAAGGGACGGCGCAAGGGAGGCGGCACGCATAGGCGAAGGTCGGAAAGCGAGCAGGAGGAGCGAACCGCGAGCCGCCCAACGATCGATTCCCTGCCGAACCGGTCGCTTTTCTGCCACCGCGACGCAGCGGCCCCTCGGAAACGCCGCGCGCGAGGGAGACTCGCAAGAACTTGCCCAGCGAGGCAAATGGCGTGCCAGATGTTCGTGGGCCTCCGCTGCTGGGACGCCGCGAGGCAGGGCTCGTTTTCAGACAGAGGCTAGCTTGGCACCTTTTCCTCAGGCCAGCCTCGCCCTGACTAGGGGATCATGCCGATCCCGAAGTTCCATACCGTCGCCTGCGTGACCGCACCGCGAAGGCTCAGCGGCACCGGCGGGACAATCCAAGGAGCACAGCTGCCGGGCCGGTAGTAGCCGAGCGTGTATTGGCATTCGGTCGGCGGATGGATGCCGGCTTTGTAAGGGAGGACGGCGATGTTGAAGAAGAAGTGGGCCGACGAGATCACCGGCTGGGCAAACGGGCCCGCGGTGTGACCGTACCGCTCCAGGTTGACCTCTTCAAAGTACAACGGCTTGTGGCAGAGTCCCGAAGCTTTCCAGGTCAATTGGGCTGGCATCCATTGCCGCGGCTGATACGCGACCCGCTCGATCCGGCATTCCTGCGGCAAGCCCCAGTTTTCCGAGATGTAGGCGAGGTCCGCTTCACTGAGCCGGTCGATCGGCAGTTGTTCGACTCCTCCGTATTCGGCGTCGATGACGACTTTTTCATACGCGAGATCGCGCAACCGTCCGGTCGCCATGATCACGCCGTCCACGGAACGCCATTCCCGGATTGCTTGCTTCTCTTCAAACCGCCGGCGTTCCCGTTCGTATTGGGTCTCGTCGGTGACGCCCGGCCGGAAGGACGGCGAGATGTCGAGCGAGACTTGTTGGATCGTCCGCTCTCGCAAACGTTTGCGGATGTCCTCGCACGAATAGATGTTTTGCGAGTTGCGGCTCAAGCCGCGCAGGCCACCCGCCCCGGAACGGTCGTCGTCGCCCGCGGGGGGCGCGGGCCGCCGCGCGTTTTCGGGGGGGCCCAGCAGATCGGTCGGGGCGCCGCCGGCGTCTCCGCCCGCGCGGGCGGGAGGCTGCCCCGCTTCGCCACGATCGTTGGGCGAAGCCGGTTCCGGCGGCGCCGGTTCGCCGGCCGGCGGCGGCAGGCGATCAAAGGGGTTGGCATACATTTCGTCACCGTCCGCCTCCGCGGGCGGATCGGCCGGCGGGTCGGCGAGCGTCTTGGGCAGGCTCAGCGGTTCTTCCGGCGGCGCGGTGGCCTGAAAGGCCGCTTGCAGGATCCGGCTGGGCTCGGCGTCCGCAGGGGACGCGGGTGACGCGGGTAACGCGGCGGCGGCAGCCACCGGCGCGCTCGCCGCGGCTGGTTTCCGCCAACGAAGCTGCCAGCCGGGTCGGGAATCCTCGTCCCGCTCGCTGGCGGGAACAACCGCGGCTTCCCCGAAGCGGGCGACCGGCTGCAAGGTCAGCTGGCTGCGCGAGGCAGGCTTGGCGGTGACGTGTCGCGAACCGGCGGGGTCGGGAAAGCCGGACGAGGCGGGGGCTTGGGCCCAGGCGGCACTACTGCAGAGCAGCAGCCCGACCGCGGCGGCCCAGCGTCGCCAGGGCACGCCAGACGCTGAACCACGTTCAGATCGTCTCTCCCGGTTGGACATCAGGACTGTAATTAGGTGCTTCCTGCGTGATCGCGATGTCATGGGGGTGATTCTCCCGGACCGTTGCCGTCGAAACCTGGATGAAATGCGCATCCGTACGCATCTCGTCAATCGTGCGGGCTCCAACGTATCCCATGCCCGCTCGCAGGCCGCCGACCAACTGGTAGACGAACTCATTGAGCGGACCTTTGAACGGCACCCGGCCTTCGACACCTTCGGGGACCAGTTTGCTGGCCGTGGTGTCGGCTTGCCGGTACCGATCGCTACTCCCTTTGACCATCGCCCCGATCGACCCCATCCCACGGTAGGCCTTGAAGGTCCGCCCTTGGTAAAGGATCAACTTGCCCGGGCTTTCGGCGAGGCCGGCAAACAGGCTGCCGATCATCACCGTGTTGGCTCCCGAGGCGATGGCTTTCGTAATGTCACCACTGAAGCGGATGCCGCCGTCAGCGATGACCGGTATGTTTCGTTCGCGAGCGACACCGACCGCTTCGGTAATCGCGGTCACCTGCGGCACGCCCACCCCACTGATCACCCGCGTGGTGCAGATCGATCCGGGGCCAATCCCCACTTTGATGGCATCCGCCCCCGCTTCGATCAGGTCGCGTGCGCCCTCGGCCGTCGCAATGTTGCCGGCGACGACGTCGATATCCCAGTCCTGTCGCTTCTTGATCTCCTGAACGGTCTCGATCACGTTTTTCGAATGCCCGTGCGCCGAATCGACGACCAGCAGATCGACCCCCTGGCGGATCAAGCTCTCGGCCCGCTCGTAATCGTGCACGCCAACCGCTGCTCCCACCCGCAGACGACCTTGACTGTCTTTGCAGGCATGCGGGAACCGCTTCATCATGTCGATGTCGCGGATCGTGATCAGTCCCGTTAGTTTTCTTTCTTCGTCAACCAGTAAAAGCTTCTCCACCTTTTTGTCCGTTAAAATCCGCTCAGCTTTCTCAAGCGTTACATCCCCTACCGCCGTCACCAGATTCTCATGGGTCATGACGTCGGAAACGAGGAGGTCTGGGCTTTCTAGGAAGCGGAGGTCGCGGCGGGTGAGGATGCCGACCAGCGTCCGGTCGGGCTGGATGATGGGGATCCCGGAGACGTTGTGCTGGTCCATCATCTCGGCGGCCCGGCTGACTTTCTCTCCCGGCTGCAACGTGATCGGGTTGACGATGATCCCGTTGGCGCTCCGCTTGACCTTCAGGACTTCCTCGGTCTGCCGGCGGATCGAGAGGTTTTTGTGGACGATCCCCAGTCCCCCTTCTTTGGCGAGCGCGATCGCCATCTCGGCTTCGGTGACCGTATCCATGGGAGAGCTGACCAGCGGGATCTGCAGCCGGATGCGGGGGGTCAGCTGGCTGCTGATGTCCACCTCCGAAGGCATCACGTCGCTGTAGCGAGGCTCCAGCAAGACGTCGTCAAAGGTGATGCCAAGGAGTTTCACCTTGGCGTTGCTCGAAACGATGTCGTCGGCCATTTCATTCGCGAACGCGTCAGCGCTTCAACCCCAC
>CAYNVI010000168.1:0-9100 GCA_964400585.1 uncultured Pirellulaceae bacterium
CGAGCTTTTCGCTGGCGGCGATCAAAGCGCGGACTTCGGCTTGTTGGGAAGGCTTCAGCATCGCGCGGGCTTCGACGCCATCGAAACCCAGGTCTTTCAGCATCCGCAGCTTGTCTTCGGCGGGCTGAGACCCGGCGATCATGTGGTACTTCACCGCTTTGCGGATCGAGGATCCGCCAGGTTCGTCGGCCGTTGCCCGTCGCGATTGCGGCCAGCCTGCCGCGAGCCCGCCGACGACCAACGGGGGCAGCGTCTGCGCGACAAAGCGGCGGCGACTGAGCGGCCGAGCGGAATCCCCCTGGGGCGGCGCCGCCGCGTCGTGGCTGCCGACCGCGCCGGCGGGTGGCTGGGGCTGTTGGGTGGCGCGAGGGTTGGATTGCGAAGCGGGCGGGGTCGGGTGGTGCATGGGCGCGATTCCTCGAAGACGAAAGAGGGGCAGTACGGATAGGAACGACCTGAGCCACCAGCCGGGGGTCGCTGCGGGGGCCTGGATGCGGCGGGCTTCATTGTATCTCGTGCTGACGCGCGGTATCTCCGGCCGCGGGGCGCGACTGCCGCGGGGCGCGACGCAGGGGCAAGTGGTTAGAATAGGGGGTTTTCGCATTCGCTGGGCCGTTGTTTCTTCAAGGCCTCCCCCCTCCCCAGGAGTTGCCACGTGAGTCAAGTCAATCGACGCATCGCATTGAAAGCCGCCGGTCTTGGTGCCGCTGCCGGCGTGATCGGTAAGGGGAGCAGCGGGGCGGCCCCCGCCGCTTCGCCGAACGCTTGGCGAAGCACCTGGGACAACACCCACGACCGCGTCTGGTTGGGCGCGGCTTTTTGGGCCAATCCGATGGAGGACTGGGTGGTTCGCGAGGGTCGCGCGGAATGCCTCAACGGAGGCGGCGGGCGGAACATCCAGTTGCTGACCCATCAGTTGGAAAACCCAGGCGGTTCCTTTGAGATGACGGTCGAATGCGGCGAGCTCGATCCGCAGCGGCGGGCCGCTGCCGGATTCCGGATCGGGATGCGAAGCGACCTGAACGAATACCGCAGCAACTGTTTCGCCAAGAACGGCTGGAGCGCGGGGATCGAGGACGGTCAGTTGCTGCTGGCCGGCAAACGGCAGCCGCTGCCAGAGGATGCCGACCTGTCGCATCTCGGGTTGCGCCTGTCGGGGGCTCCCCAGGGAGACCGCTACGCGTTGACCCTGGAAGTCGTTGACCAGCAAGCTGGCGAGTCGCTGGGAAAACTGACGCAGCAGCTGGACACCGACGCGATCTTGGGGAACGTCGCCCTCTGCAGCCAATACGATACGAAGGTGCGCAAGCAGGCCGGCTCGCGGTTTTGGTTCGCTGACTGGACCGTCGAAGGGGACGCGTTTGGGTACCATCCCGAACAGGCCTTTGGCCCCATCCTCTGGTCGATGTATTCGCTGAGCGATTCCCGCAGCGACGAAGGGATGGTGTTGAAGCTGTCCGCCCTGACACCGCCGCTGGGGGAAGCCGACCATCCGCAGGTGGAATTGCAATTCGAGCGGGATGGCAGCTGGGAATCGTGGGGCACCGCAGCGCTCGATACCGATGCCTGGACGGCGACCTTCCGGATCCCGCATTGGGACGCCAGCCAAGCGGTCCCCTTCCGCCTGCGATACCCGCAGCATGGCAAAGACGGATCGGTCGAGACCGCCGAATGGACTGGGACCATCCGCCCGGATCCCCAGGACCGGCCGCTGGTCATCGGCGGGCTGACATGCCAGAACGATTACGCGTTCCCTTACGCGCCGGTCGCTGACAACCTGCTGAAGGTCGACCCCGATCTGCTTTACTTTTCGGGGGACCAACTGTACGAGAACCACGGCGGTTTCGGCATCATCCGCGAGCCAGCCGGACGAGCGATCCTGAATTATCTCCGCAAGTACTACCAGTTCGGCTGGTCGTTCCGCGAGGCGATGCGTGATCGCCCGACCCTCTGCATTCCCGATGACCACGATGTCTTCCAAGGCAATATCTGGGGCGAGGGAGGGGCGCCGATGGTCTCCGGCAGCACCTCTTCGAGCGGCGGTTACCGCGAGCCGGTTCGGATGGTCAATGTTGTTCACCGGACAAACACCGCCCACCATCCCGATCTGTATGACCCGACGCCGGTCAAGCAGGGGATGAGCGTCTACTACGGTGACATGGTTTATGGGCGGGTCAGCTTCGCGATCGTCGCGGACCGCCAATTCAAAAGCGGGCCCGAACGGGTCGAAACGGGCAGCGGTCGCGCTGACCATGTCAAAGATCCGGACTTCGATGCGTCGGTCCTCGACAAGCCCGGGCTGGTCCTGTTGGGCGAGCGTCAAGAAGCCTTCCTGGAAGATTGGGTCCAGGACTGGCGGGGGGCAGATATGAAGATGTTGCTCAGTGAAACGGTCTTCGCGGGAGTCGCCACCCATCACGGCAGCTACGACGGGTACCTGAAAGCCGACCTCGATTCGGGCGGTTGGCCGCAAACGCCGCGAAACCGGGCCTTGCGGATCATCCGCAAGGGATTTCCCTTGCACATCAACGGCGACCAGCACTTAACGACGCTGGTGCAGTACGGGGTCGACGCCCAACGCGACGCTTCGTGGTCGTTTTGCACGCCGGCGATCGCGGTCGGTTACCCGCGCTGGTGGCGTCCTGATGAGGTCGGCATGCCGCACACGAATCGCCCCGCTCATGGTTTGCCGAACACCGGGGAATACGTCGACGGCTTTGGCAACTACGCCTATCTCTACGCCGTCGGCAATCCCGCCGTGGCAAGCAAGCGGAACCGCTACGAACGGGCCCACCAGAAAGGTTCCGGTTTCGGCGTGATCACGGTCGATCCCCAGGACCGCACTTACCGCTGCGAGGCGTATCGGTTCCTGGTCGATCCGAGCGATGGGAACGCCAACAACCAGTTCCCCGGTTGGCCCAAGACGCTGCAGCAGACCGATAACTACGGCCGCGAAGTGGCCGGTCACCTGCAGGAAGTCTCGCTGGAGGGTGTCGAGCAGCCGGTCGTGCGGGTCTTCTCCGCCGAGGGCGAACTGATCTATGCCCTGCGGAGCCCGACCCGTCGCTTCCAGCCCTTCGTGTTTGCCCCGGGAAGCTATCGCGTGGAGATCGGCAGCCCCGAAGCCAACCGCTGGGAAAGCGTGGAACGGGAACTCCCTGCCAGCTAACCGCCGCGACGACAGGGGACGAGGCGAGAAGGAAAAGAGGAAAACGGGTCAGGATCGCCCCTTTTCTCTCCGAATCAAGCCTCGTCGCCTTTTTGCTGACCTCGGTGTGCGCTGTCGGTGTAGCCGGGGTGGGGAAGCGTCACCTAAGTTCTTGCCATTCAGTCCTGACTCCTTTTATCCCCCGCCTGGATGCTCGGCCTCGCTGGGCAATTCGGCCGTACGGCGAACGGAGCTCGCCAGAAAAACGATGGTCAAGCCGGTGAAAAGCAGATTGATGCCTACCAAGAGGCCGATCGCCCACAACCCCGAGATCGGCCACTGAGCCCAAATGATCGCACCCAAGATGACGGCCAAGATACCGCTGAGCAGCAGCCCGCTCGAACCGGCCGCCGGGCGATAGGAGAAGGAGGCGATGATCTTCCAAATCCCTTCCACGATAAATGCAGCGGCAAGCACGAGCGTCAACACGGCCATGCCGATCCCCACCACCCTCAGGTGAGTGACCCCGGGAAGCTGTTGCTCAGTCATCGCCAATGCCCTTGAATCAGAGGATCTTATTCGTTCGCGGCGCTTCTTGCTGCCGATCGATCCGCAATCCCAGCGCGGCGGAGATCGGCCGCCGACCGTGTGCCAAGCTCAGCCGTGGGCTGACGGGTCGCTTGGTTACGATTGCAAACGAAACGATTGCGCCGCTCCGCCCTTCGTGTCACCGTTCGCCTTCGGCGAGGCCTTCTTCGGCGTGACGCGACAGTAAGGTTTCTAGCAGGTGGGTGACCTGCAGGTCAAACTGACGAGTTCCAGCTGTTCTCCGAATGCCCCCGCTATGAGCTTTGCAATTCATGCAAGCGTCTTGCACCCTAGCTCGCGCCCCTTCCGCGGGACGAGAGGCAATGAATTGCACGATTTCGACTGGTCTGCCGGCAGGCGAAGTCGCAGTCTAGACCGCCTGCTATAGTCCGACGTCGGGGTTCAGCCCCTCGGGGGCACTTGGGGCGTGTTTGATCTCTACGAACCAGTAAGGAGTTGTAGCTCGCAAGAGTCCCGCGACTCGCTCCTGGTGCGCTTGCTGCAACCACTCTTTTTTTCGGGGATGGAGAAAACTCATGGCCAACGGAGGCAAGGTTCCCGCGTTGCTGCACGGTCTCGTGCACGATTTCCAGTCATGCTGGAAACAGCTTGTGCTGACCGATGTTGCGTTCAAACTGATCGCATTCGTCCTATTGACCCCGTTGGCGGCCCTGTTCTTTCGGTTTTTGGTTTCCTTCTCGGGCAGCGGAGTTCTTTCTGACCAAGACATTCTCATGTTCTTACTCCGGCCCGCGGGGTGGGCCGCTGTTGTCTTTGGCGGAGCGATAGGGCTTGGCGTGACGGCTTTCGAACAAGCTGCCCTGACGGCGATTGTTTACGCGCATGCGGTGAACCGAAAACTTGGGGTAATCGAGGCCCTGGGGTTTGCAGCTGCGAACGCCTGGGTGCTTTTGCAGGTGACGGTTCGCATCGCTGCTTGGTCGCTCTTGGCCAGCGTTCCGTTTCTAGCCGTTGCAGCAGTGGTCTATTCCACGCTGCTCGGGGACTACGACATCAACTACTATTTGAGTGAAAAACCTCCGGCTTTTGCCACGGCCTTGGCTATCGGTGTGCTGCTCGCGGCCGCCTTAGCTGCCGCGATCTTCCGCCTTTTCACAGGCTGGTTCTTCGCGTTGCCTTTGGTCTTATTCGAAAGCGTTTCGCCATCGCGGGCGTTGCGTCTCAGTAAAAAAAGGGCACGGGGCCATCGACTGGAACTGCTGTACTGGATGATTGGCTGGCTCGGAATCAGCTTGCTGGCTTCGACCGTAGCGAGTGGCGTCTTGGCTGTGGGTGCGCGATGGTTCCTCCCTCCTCTAACGGGGTCCTTCCAGCTCTTAACAATCGCGATTGGGGTCGTCCTGCTCCTGTGGGCGTCCGTGATCGCGGCGGTAAATCTGTTGAGCACAACGACATTCGCGGTGATGCTGTGCGGCCTTTATCGCCAAACTGCGAAGGCGAGGAATGCGGAACCGCCCCCGCCTAATTTCGTGAAGTCCTCCGGCAAACCCCGTGGGAGGATCACGCCCAGGCGGCTGACCGCCGCGACTGCCGTCGGTTTTACGATGGCAGGGGTGGCGGGCAGCCTCGCGGTTCGCAGCGTCCCCACGGAGGACCCCGTAAAGATCATGGCTCATCGAGGAGCCTCGAATGCTGCCCCGGAGAACACGATGGTGGCGATCCAAAGGGCCATTCGAGAGGGAGCCGACTGGGTTGAAATCGACGTTCAGGAGACAGCCGACGGCAATGTTGTCGTCTTTCACGACAGCGATTTTATGAAGGTTGCCGGCGTGGATTTGAAGGTTTGGGACGCGACCTTAGACGACTTGGCAGGCCTCGATATTGGAGGGTGGTTCGCCCCTGAATTCCAAGACCAGCGCGTGCCGACTTTGGCGGAAGTCCTTGACGTGTGTAAGGGAAAAGTGGGGGTCAACATCGAGTTGAAGTATTACGGACACGACGAACAACTCGAAGAGCGCGTGGCGCAGATCGTGGACTCGCGTGACATGGCCGCCGAGATCCTTTTGATGTCGTTGAAAATGGACGGAGTCAAAAAAATGAAATCGCTTCGCCCCGATTGGCAGGTGGGGCTGTTGATGTCCGTTTCCGCAGGCAATCTCAACAAGCTCGAAGCGGACTTCCTGGCCGTCAATGCAAGTTTTGCGACCCGGAGTCTGGTCCGCTCTGCGCACCACGCCGAAAAAGAAATCTATGTTTGGACCGTCAACGATGCTCCCACGATGTCGCGGATGATCGGTCTGGGGGTGGACGGCTTGATCACAGACAAGCCGGAACTGCTCCGCTCGGTGTTGCAGCGGCGGGCTCAGTTGAGTGGGACGCAACGTCTGTTGCTGAAGCTCGCGGGCGCGATGGGGGCGGTTTCGACCAGCAATCTGAATCGGATCGGCGCGCGTCTTTCGGTGCAGCCGGGAAGCCGCAGATCCGCCGACGCGAGCGGGGGACCATCGGCGACCGCCGGAGTCGATAGGCGGTTGCGGCTCGACCCCACGGTTTCCGAGGAAGTTCTCGCAACGGCTGGCCTGAGTTGCTCGTTCCTCGCTTTCTTCCCGGGGACGCGACGTCTCCGCCGATCGTTCCCCGCTGCCGGTGTCGAGGTGCCTCGCCGGTGGAGCTTCCGGGAGGGGGCGGGCTCGGCGAGGAAGCTCGGCGCTGCGGCAGCGATCGCGGTCGGGACAGCCGGCTGCGACCGTCCTGCCAACGATTATGTTCCCCCTCCACCGCCGGACGTCACCGTCATGGCACCCGTTGTGCAGCCGGTCACCGAGTTCCTCGAAGAGAACGGAGAGACGGAGGCGGTGGAACGGGCGGAAGTCCGCTCCCGCGTGCGCGGGTTTGTCGAAGCGATCGAATTCGATCCGGGACAGACGGTGGATCGCGGGATGCCGTTGTATCAAATCGAGGATGACGAATACCGGGCCAGCGTCGAATCGGCGAAGGCCGAACTGGCTTTGGCGGACGCAGCGATTGCGGTCGCCGATTCCGAGGTGCAGGCGGCGGAAACGGAGGTCAATCGGTCCCGCCGCGAACTGGCGCGGCAGGAATCCCTGCTCGCCGAGCAAGCGACGTCTCAATCCGAGGCCGACGGCGCGGGGGCTGCAAAAGAGTCGGCGGAAGCGGGCTTGGCGGCTGCCAAATCGGCGGTGAAAGCGGCCCAGGCGCGTCGCCAACAGGCATCCGCGAAGCTTTCCCAAGCCGAGTTGAGCCTCAGCTACACCGTGGTGAAAGCGCCGATCGCTGGTCGGGTCACCAAAACGGACATCAAGCGCGGCAACCTCGTAGACAATGGCACAGAGCTCGCCGCGGTCGTCGATGACAGTCGCATCTACGCAAATTTTAGCGTCAGCGACCGGCAGTTGCTGGCGTTTCGCGAATCAGCGGGGGATGCCGAGCGAGGCCGGATGAGCGAGCAGCAGTGGCAGCGGGTGCCGGTGTGGTTGCAACGGGAAACGGACGCCGGCTTCCCCTTTGTCGGCCGCCTCGATTATGTCGATCAAGAAGGCGTCGAGGGCGCGACTGGAACGCTCAGCCTTCGGGCGGTGTTTGAGAATCCCGATGGCTTGCTATTCCCCGGCTTATTCGTCCGCATTCGCGTTCCGATTCGCAGCCATCCAGCGGCGAGATTGGTTCCCGCGCGGGCCGTGCTGCAAGATCGGGAGGGGCCTCACGTGTGGTTGATTGGTGCCCAGAACCGGGTCGAACGACGCGCTGTGCGGACCGGACAGCAGACCGAGGGCTGGGTGGTGATCACCGAGGGCCTCGACGAGAGAGAACGGTTTGTCGTCGAAGGCCTGCAGCGGGCTCGACCGGGCGTCGTGGTGAATCCCCTCGACAGGTCAGCGTCGGTAGATGATCTGCCCTCCGCCTTTCGCCAGCCGCCCCTCCTCGAGAGGCAGCCCGCGGGGATCCCCCCAGGCCTTCCCTCGCCAGCGGCGGATGGCTCCGTTGACGGGGGGCCACGTTGATGTCCCGATTCTTTATTTACCGCCCGATCTTCGCGACGGTGATCTCCATCGTGATCGTGGTCGCAGGCCTCGTCTCCTTCGCTGCGCTGCCGGTGGCCAAATTTCCGGAGATCGCTCCGCCGACGGTGAAAGTGACGGCCTATTATCCGGGGGCCAGCGCCGTCACGATCGCGGAAACGGTGGCCACGCCGATCGAGCAGGAGATCAACGGCGTCGAAGGCATGCTGTACATGGCCTCCAACAGCGCCAGCGATGGCAGTTACAGCTTGACGATCACGTTCGCCTCAGGGACCGACCTCGACATGGCATCGGTTCTGGACCAGTACCGATGCCATGTCGAGTCAAAATTGCCGCAGGAGGTTCGTCAGCAGGGGGTCACTACGCGCAAACAGTCGACTCAGATCCTCCAGTTTGTCTCGCTCAGCTCGCCCGACCGCTCGCTCGATGACCTGTTCCTCAGCAACCATGCGCTGACCATCAAGGATCAACTGAGCCGGGTGGCAGGAGTGGGCGAAGTTCAAGTGTTTGGGGCCGGGGACTATAGCATGCGGGTCTGGCTCGATCCGCAACGTCTGGATCGCCGCGGCCTGACTGCCGGAGACGTCATCCAGGCGATCCGTGAACAGAACGTACAGGTCGCGGCGGGTAAGATCGGTGCGGCCCCCGCTCCGCCAGGCACCCCCTTCCAATTGTCCGTCAATACCTCCGGCCGCTTGCTGAGCCCCGAACAGTTCGGCAACATCATCCTGCGGACCGGCAAGGATCGGCGGACACTTCGGGTCCGCGACGTCGCCCGTGTCGAATTGGGAGCCAAAGACTACAACTTTCGCTCGACGTTCAACGGCCAGCCTTCCTCCTCGATCGGGATCTACCAACTCCCCGGGGCCAACGCCCTGGAAACCGCCGAGCTCGTGCGCAGCACCATGCGGGAATTGGCGGCTGCCCGCGACTGGCCGGCGGGTTTGGAGTACGCGATCCCCTTCGATACCACGGCTTTCGTGGAAGCTTCGATCCAGGAGGTCTACTCCACCCTGCTGATCGCGGTCGTCCTGGTGGTCGCGGTGATCTTTTTGTTCTTGCAAGATTGGCGGGCAACCATCGTGCCGGTGGCGGCGATTCCCGTCTCCTTGATTGGCAGTTTTACGTTCGTGGGCCTGTTTGGCTTCTCGCTGAACATGCTCTCCCTCTTCGGCATCGTGCTAGCCATTGGAATCGTGGTCGACGACGCGATCGTGGTGGTGGAGAACGCCTCGCGACATCTCGCCGAGGGCCTGTCACCCAAGATGGCGGCGGTCAAGGCGATGGAAGAGATCAGCGGCCCCGTCATCGCCACCACCTTGGTGCTGCTGGCCGTGTTCGTACCGACCGCCTTCATGCCGGG
>CAYNVI010000169.1:0-9075 GCA_964400585.1 uncultured Pirellulaceae bacterium
GATTCTCCGGAGTGACTGGAGTTCAGACGTGTGCTCTTCCGATCTCCGTCGGCCGCCTCTTCGTGGAGGGTAGCCAACAAGTCCTGACGGGCGGAGGTCAAGCGTTGCCAGCGGCTCCAGGCAGGCTGGTCGGCGGGGACTTTGGCCACCGGACCATAGGTGTACGAATTGCCGTCCATCGCTGGTTCGGCGGTGTTGTTGAAAAACGCGAACAGCCGGTAGTATTCCGATTGCGGGATCGGGTCGTACTTGTGCGTGTGGCAGCGGGCACAGGTCAGCGAGAGCCCCAGGAAGACCGTGCCGAAGGTTTCGACGCGATCGAAATTGTTTTTCGCTTGGAATTCATCGGGAATCGCTCCCCCTTCGCCCGTGCTGGGGTTGAGCCGCACGAAACCGGTCGCGACCTGCTGGGCCAGGGACGGGTCGGGCAACAGGTCCCCGGCGAGTTGCCACGTGATGAACTGGTCGAAGGGTAAGTTGGCGTTGAACGCCTGCACGATCCAGTCGCGGTAGGGATAGATCCCGCGTCGGTTGTCGAGGTGCAGGCCGTGGGTGTCCCCGTAGCGGACGGCATCGAGCCAATACCGGGACTGGTGTTCGCCAAAGCGGGGGCTTTGCAGCAACGTGTCGACGTAGCGATGGTAGGCGTCGGCACTGGAATCGGCCAGGAAACGTTCCAGCTGTCCTGGCTCGGGCGGCAAACCGGTCAGGGCGAGCGCCGCCCGCCGGGCAAGCGTGGTGCGATCGGCGCGCGGCGCGACCGCCGCCCCTGCCGCTTGCAGCTTGCGGAGGATGAAGGCATCGATCGGCTCGGCCGGCGGGCCGCTGGCAACTTCCGACGGCGAATCGCTGGCCGCCCGCGGCCAGGAGAGAGCCGGCGGGGTGGGACGCTGGGGCGGCACGAAGGCCCAGTGTTGGGCATATTCCCCACCGGCCAGGACCCACTGTTTCAGCAATTCGCGTTCGGCGTCGGTCAGCGGTTTTTCGGCATCGGCCGGCGGCATCGGGCTGTCGGGCGATTCGATTCGGTAGAGCAGTTCGCTCTCGGCCGGTGTTTCCGTGTCGAGCGCGTGGTAACCGCCCCGATCGGCGGTCGCCGCGGCGAACGAGTCGAGCCGCAGGTTGCCCGCTTGGTCGGCATCGGGGCCGTGGCAGACGAAGCATTTTTCCGACAGGATCGGCAAAATCTCGCGGGCAAAATCGATCTCGCCGGCCGCGGCCGCAGGGACCGCCGGGGCAGCCGCTGCCGCCAGCCAGACGATCAGGAGGGGAAGGACGAGCGAACGGCAAAGGGAGGCGGGGCGCATCGCGTGACGGGGAGCTAGCGAGGAGGGGGAGGGAACGGTCATACCTTGCTCCTACCATACCCGAGCCATGGTCGTGCCGCACGCCCCAAGGAGCGGTTTGCGGGAATCATTCCGCTACGCGGCCAGTTGGCTGGTTTCCGGATAGGCTCTCAGACGTAGCGTGCGACGAGTTCGACGAGTTTTTGCTTGTTCAGCGGTTTAGTCGTGTAATCGGTGAAGCCGGAGGCGAGGCACTTATCACGGTCGCCCTCCATCGCGTTGGCGGTCAGGGCGATCATCGGCAAGGGGATGCCTGCTTCGCGCAACTTCGTCGCCGCGGTGTAGCCATCCATGACGGGCATCGAAATGTCCATCAAGATCAGATCGAACTCGGGCGGATCGGCCTGGCCGGTCAGCAGTTCGATCGCTTGTTGTCCATTTTCACACAATTCGACCGCCGCGCCGGCGCTCTGCAGGAGCTGTCGGGCCAGGTAGCGGATGTCGCGGCGATCATCGACGACCAGGATCCGGCAGTCGAGGTGCGGCACCTGGGGCGGTTCGGCGAGGTCGTCGTTCGGCAACAGGTTCCACTGGGGATTGATCATGGGGATCTCTTCCAGGGAGCCGGTCGAGACGGTGACCGAGAAGACGCTCCCTTGGCCGGGATGGCTTTCCAGTTGGAGCTCCCCGCCGAGGAGATTCGCCAGCCGCTGGCTGATCGCGAGGCCCAAGCCGGTACCGCCATGGCTCCGCGTGATCGAGCTATCGACTTGGTTGAAGGGTTGAAAGAGGCGCCGCTGCTGTTCTTCGCCGATGCCGATTCCGGTGTCGATCACCTCGAAGCGAATCTGTTCCTTGTCGGGGATGACTTCGGCCACCAGTCGGACCTCGCCGTCTTCGGTGAATTTGATCGCATTGCCGACCAGGTTCAAGAGGATCTGTCGCAAGCGGACGCCATCGGACTGGATCGTTTGGGGCAATTGCCCGCGGCTTTGGAGTCGCAGGGGGATCTCTTTTTCTTCCGCCCGCACATTCATCAGGGAGACGACTTCTCCGATCAGGGCTTCGGGGGAGACTTGGGAGGGCGTGACCTCCATCTTGTCGGCCTCGATCTTCGAGAGGTCGAGGATATCGTTGACGATTTCGAGCAAGAACCGTCCATTGCGACGGATCGTTTCGATGTGCTGCAGGTCTTCCGGGTTGTCGAGGTTTTCGGCCAGGAGGTCGGCATAGCCGAGGATGGCGGTCATCGGGGTGCGGATTTCATGGCTCATGTTGGCCAGGAAATCGCTCTTCGACTGGTTGGCCACTTCGGCGCGGCGGCGGGCATCCTGGAGGGCTTTTTCGAATTCTTTGCGTTGGGTGATGTCGGTGTTCATGCCGACCCAGCCGCGGACGATCCCTTCGGAATCGCGGATCGGGGCGGCCCGCGCGGTCATCCAGTAGTAGGATCCGCTGTGATGCCGCAGGCGGTAATCGATTTGATACGCGATCTTGCGTTGGACGGCGTCTCGCCAGGCTTGCCGCGTTTTCTCGCGGTCGTCGGGGTGGACGGCATTCAGCCAGCCGCTTTGCCGACACTGCTCCAGCGATTGTCCGGTGAAATGCCGCCAGGAAGGGGTATCTTCGGTGGCATTCCCTGCGGCGTCGGTGGTCCAGACGATTTGGGCGGCAGCTTCGACCAAGGCGCGGAAGCGATGTTCGCTTTCCCGCAGGTCCTGCTCGGCGCGCCGCTGCTCGGTCACTTCGACCGCCACGACGTTGACGGCGACGACGTTCCCTTGACGATCGGTCAACGGGGTCCAGTCTTCGCGCCAGATCCGCTCCTTGCCAGGGGTCGCCAGCGTTTCCCCGCGGACTTCGGCGCCGTAGATCGGCTTTCCGGTCGCGAACAGTTGCGCGATGCGTGCTTCCAGAGGATTGGCCAAGTCGGGGGCCACCTCCCGGACGGTCTTGCCCAGGTGGTCGGCGGCAGCGATCCCGTTGGTCTCCGCCAACCGCTCGTTGATGCGGAGGAACCGGCATTGGCGGTCGAGCACGCAGAGTCCCACCGAGGCGGTTTGGTAAATCGTATCGAGCTCATCGCGTTGGCGGATCCACTTCCGTTCGATCCGATGCCGGTTGATCGCTTCGCCCAGGATGTTGGCGATCGACTGGATGAAATGGATATCATCGTCGGTGAATTCGGTGCGGCGGCGATTATGGATCGAGAGCACACCGTAGGGCTCGTTGCCGGTCGACAGGACCGGCATGCTGAGGCCGCTGGTCACGTTTTGTGCACGGACCAGCGAGGACGGTTCAAAGCGTTTCTCCTGGGGCAGGTCGGTGGCGATGACCGACTGGCTCAGCTGCACCGTGTAGCCGGCTTGCGAGCGACCGTGCGGTTCGATCATCGCCGCCCCGATCTGGTCGGGGGCCCAACCTTGGCCCGCTTCCAAACGGAAGCGATCTTGTCGCGGAAGCCAACGCCAGACGGTGGCGAAGTCGACGTGCATGGTCTGTTGGATCGTTTCGACGGCCACCTTGAGCAGCGTCGGCACGTCCTCTTCGATCATCGCCCGCTGGCCGAGATCGGCCAGCGCTTCTTGTTGCAGTTCTCGATAGGCGAGTTGTTCGGTCGCGACTTGCAATTCACTGATATCGGTAAAGCTGATCACGACCCCTTGGATCCGACTTTCTTCGGTGCGGTAGGGACGGATCACTCGCAGGAAGGTCTGCTGCGGTCCGGTCTTCACGCGGGTTTGACGCGGTTGGGCGTCGCCGATGACGTCCGCGGCATCCTCCAGCAAGGCATCGTCGGGAAAACGCCGCGCGATATCTTCCAGCGGCCGGCCGGTGTCCGAGGCGATCAGGTGGAACAGGCTTCGGCAGGAGGGGGTGAACAGGCGGATCTGCAGGTCCAGATCCAGGAACAGCGTCGCCACGTGGGAACTGTTCAGCAGATTGTCGAGGTCGTCGGTCGTCTGCTGCAGTTCTTGCAGTTTGACCTCCAGCTGATTGTTCAGCGTCGTCAGTTCTTCATTCAGCGACTGGAGTTCTTCCTTGCTCGTCTGCAACTCTTCGTTGCTCGATTGCAATTCTTCGTTGACCGAGATCGCCTCTTCGTTGGTCGCCCGTAGTTCTTCGTTGGCGGTCGCCAGGTCTTCGATCGAGCTGCTGAGTTGCTCTTGCGTGGTTGCCAGCTTTTGTTGAAGGGCGCGGTAATCGTCCAGGCGGACCCATTCTTCCTGGTAGGCATCGTCTGCGGAGGATGCCTCGTCGGCAGGGCTGGCCGCGGGCTCGTCGCCGAAACGCCGGATCGTGGCGGGCGTTTCCCACTCCGCCGCGTCTGGCCCGCTCGCCGAATCGTGCGAGGGAAGCGGTTCAAAGGTCACCAACAACTCGTCCGAGTCGGCCGAATCGAGCGGTCGAACCGTCAGGTTGCAACGCCGTTCGGTGGTGTCGAAAGCATGGATATGGCACGTCGTCGCGGACATCTGCCGGTTTTGCCGGACGCGTGCGAGCAGGGTGTGGAGGCGGCTACGGACCCCCATCCGGGCCAGGTCGAGGATCCCGGGACTTTGCGGACCCGCTTCACCCAAGCGGAGTTGGAGATAGCGGTCGACGGGACCCTGCAGGTAGAGGACGCGGTTCTCCCCGTCGATGACGGCCACCCCCATCCCCTTTTCCGCCACGATTTGCCGGGCCACCCGGCTTTCCAGCCCCATGGTTTGGTCCTTCGGCTGCTGCGGAGAAAGCGTCGACGGAGATGCTTGCTCCGGCGACGATGAACTGGCGAGTGCCCCGCGGTCGGGCGCTGTCGAGGCGGTGTGGCGGAAGATCCGCCACGGTTCCGAGACGGGGGTGAACGCCTCTCGATGGGATTTCAAATTCTCCACGTCGCCCAAGAACAGGTACCCGCCCGGTTTCAAGGCGAAATCGAAGGTCGCGTCGATGCGGTGCTGGGCCTCTTCCTCCAGGTAGATCGCCAGATTCCGGCAGCAGATCAGATCAAGATTCGCGAAGGGCGGGTGGGCGAGGAGGTTCTGCTCGGCAAACACCACGGTTTTGCGAAGCCGCTTGGCGACCTGGAAGCGGCCATCCTCCTGCCGGGTGAAGAACCGTCGGAGGCGTTCCGGCGAGAGGTCTTGGCGGATCGATCCGGGGTAGCGTCCCTCTCGTGCGGTCTTGATCGCCTGCTGGGAGATGTCGGTTCCGAACACCTGCAGGCGACATCGCTTGGCTTGGGCGAGGCGCTGCTCATGCAGCAGCATCGCGACGGAGTAAGCCTCTTCTCCCGACGCGCAGCCGGGGCACCAGACGCGGAGGGTCTGGCCGTTTTCGGTAGCGGCGACCAGCGGTTTCAAGACCTGTTCGTCCAACACCTCCCAGGCATCCGGATCGCGAAAAAAACGGGTCACGCCGATCAGCAGCTCGTCGTAAAGCGTCTCAACTTCCTCGGTATCCTCGGCCAGCAGCGCCGCGTATTCCTCCAGGTCCTGGCAGCGGCGAAAGCCCATCCGGCGTTGGACCCTCCGCCGCAGCGTGGTTTGGCGGTAGTGGCTGAAGTCACACTCGGTCCGTTCGTACAGCAGGGCCACGATCGCCTGCAGGCGATCGCGCTGCTGGATCCCGCTGGCCTGGGCCTCCCGCGGGGGGCGTGCCCGCGCATCGCGAACGTACTGCTCCACCGCTTCGGAGATTTCCGCAGCCGGCAGGACCGCGTCGGGCGGCGTTTCCCGCATGGCGTTCCGCGGCATCCCCTCCTGTTGGGCCTCGTCCGGCGCCTGCACGAAGGTCAGGCCTCCCTGCTCGCGGATCTTTTTCAGCCCGGCCGTCCCGTCACTGCCGGTTCCCGAGAGGATGATTCCGACGGCGTGCGGGCCGCGATCCCACGCTAACGACTGAAAGAAGCGGTCGATTGCCTGACGGTTGCCCTTGGCGGGCTCATGCGGGGTCAGCCGCAGCGTGCCCTGCTCGATCACTAACTGCCGGTTGGGAGGGATCACGTAGACGTGATTGGGCTCGACGACCGTCGCATCACGGGCTTCCTCGACGGTCAACGCGGTGCGTTGATCGAGCAGCGAGTCGAGGATACTGTCGTGGGTGGGATCGAGATGCTGCACGATCACCAGCGCGGCGCCGAGTGACGCCGGCATCTCCCGGAGGAGTTCGAACAGCGCGTCGAGCCCTCCGGCCGAGGCGCCGATGCCGACGACCACGATTTCCGAGGCGGCTCCCGCTGGCGGACTTTCCGCCGGGGCGGGGTGATCGGCAGCCGCTTCCTCCGGACCGGCGGCCCGCTCGGCCGATTCGCTCCCTGCGGACGTTTCCTGTCCGGCAGCTTCGGAGCCCAGCGATTCATCCGGCAGCGGCATAAAGAACGTCTCTGCGAGGGAGCACGAGTGCGAAAGCTCGTGAGCGGATTTCGGCGCGCGGGTTTCCGGGTGAGGCAGGACGGGAGAAACCCCGCCGGAGGCCCCGTTTCGCCCACAGCCGACCGCGACACCGTCGGTTTTACCCGCCGGGGCGAATCCTCAACAGCCGTTCCAGCGCCGAATCACGGTCGGCTTCGAGGGAGGCGTCGGTGGTGGTGCCGATGCAGTGTACTGGTTCGCTCTGCTCCCCGCCGCTCTGCCGCGTGGTTACGATCGATCCATTCAGTTCCGTCGCCAAGTGAAGCAGCGGGGGAAATTCCTCGGCGGGCGATTCGAGGATCAGGACCCCCCAATTTTCACCGACCGGGAAGGCGTCCTCTGGCTGCGCGATTCGGCAGTGGTCCGCCACTTCCTGGTAGGCCGATCCGGCCGAGGCGATCAGGATCAAATTCCGTTCACGGCAAAGAGCTGGCGTGTTCCAAAAGGTGTCGGTGAGTTGCTCGGTCGCGGTGACGCCGAGCGAATCGCAATCGATCAAGATCGGCGGCAATTGGGGACGGTCGACGATGCGAAAGAGTCGTCGCCAAATGGACTCCTCCGCCTCGCCCCGTGCCAGCGGCTGACGCGACCGCAGCCGATAGGCCCCCTGGGCGGGGCCCTGTCCGCCACCCTGTTCGCCGTTTGCCGGGCGAGCAAACTCGACGCCCGTCGGGCGGGTAAATCCGCGGCCCCCGCGATCCTCTGCCGAGCCACTGGACGTCGCCTGATCCGGGGTCGCCTGCCGCCCCGGTAGTGTTTTTTGCGGAACCGTCGGGCTCACCAACCGTGGGGCGCCCCACCCTGGATTGAACATCGAAGTCATCGCCTCCTGTTTTCCTTGCTCGGTGCTTGTCCGCCCCAGCTCCCGGGCGGACCATTTTCCGGCGGCCCCCTTCGCGTCGGGACCATTTACCGTGGGGACCGGTCAACGTCGGAGCCCCCTGAGCCAACCACCCTGAGCAAACCGTATACCCCTAAGCAGAACTTCTCGTATTGTACGGCTTTTTCGCCGGCAAACCCAAAACGCTTCCTGGATTGCCTTGCTTGCCTATCCGCGTCATGCTGGGCCCAGGCGGCTTGGGGGGCGATCCCCGGCGCCGCGAAGTCGGAAAGCACTCTCCCCCGCCAGGGGCTGAAAAGCACTGTCCCCCGCCAGGGGCTGAAAAGCACTGTCCCCCGCCAGGGACTCTGTCCCCCGCCAGGGACTGGCCGTTGTTACCTCGAACCCGGAATGTTGCCGATGAAATCGATTGCGAACCGTCGTTTGCTCGTCCGCCTGTTTACTTCGGCGTCCTCCTCAACGCAGCGACGACGGTGGGGCGCGATCCTGCTGGGGATCTGTTTCGCCGCGGTCGCTGGCGGGGTGCGGACCGAGGCCGGTGAGGCCGCGCGGGTGACGCAGATCCTGGAGGCGACGGCGGATTGGCAGCCGCTGTTCAACGGCCAGGACCTGCGCGGCTGGGAAGGCGATACCGACGGCTACGTCGTCCGCGACGGTCTCCTGGTTTGTCAAAAGGGGGCCAAAGTCCTCCGCACCAAGCAGGAGTACAGCGACTTCGCCTTGACGTTTGAATTCAAGTTGGCAGCGAATGCAAACAATGGGATCGGCTTGCGCGTGCCCCCCGGCGGACGACCTTCCTACGACGGTTTGGAAATCCAAATCCTGGACCATCAGGGCGACCGCTACCAGACGACAGCGACCCTGGCCGACGGCACCGAGCGGACGATGACGTGGTTGAAGCCGTGGCAGCTGCACGGTTCGATCTACGGGATCCATCCCGCCAAAAAAGGAGCCCTAAAACCGGCCGGGCAATGGAACGAAGAGACGATCATCGCGATCGAGGATCACGTGATGGTGATCTTGAACGGCACCGTCATCGTCGACGCCTTTTTGGAAGATTTGGAACCGGTCGACGGCAAGCCGCATCCCGGCATGCAACGCACCAGCGGGCAGCTGGTGTTGGCCGGCCACAACGACCATGTCGAATTCCGCAAGCTGCGATTGGCAGACTATGCGGCCTCGTCGCCGCAGCCGGCCGAGCGGCCCGCCAATGTGCCGCCAGCCGGCTTCGTCGCCCTCTTCAACGGTCAGGATCTCGCCGGTTGGCAGGGACTGGCTCACCGCAACGCCAACGAGCGGCGTGCTTTGGAAGGCGAGGCGCTCGCCGCAGCGCAGCAGCAAGCGGA
The DNA here is from genome assembly GCA_964400585.1 of uncultured Pirellulaceae bacterium. Taxonomy (GTDB): domain Bacteria; phylum Planctomycetota; class Planctomycetia; order Pirellulales; family Pirellulaceae; genus CAYNVI01. The sequence continues at coordinate 8,870 of CAYNVI010000169.1, forward strand.
TGCCGAGATGCGGGACCACTGGCGGGTCGAGGAAGGCGTGCTGACCTACGATGGCAAAGGGCAGAGCCTCTGTACGGCCAAAGACTTCGGCGATTTCGAATTGTACGTCGACTGGAAGATCCCGCCGGGGGCCGATTCGGGAATCTACTTGCGGGGGACGCCCCAGGTCCAGATCTGGGATCCCTGGGACCCGCGCGTGCCAGCCG
>CAYNVI010000170.1:0-5532 GCA_964400585.1 uncultured Pirellulaceae bacterium
ACGACCTTGCCGCGAGCCCCTCGGAGTTCGGCCTGCGAATGATGCTTTCCGGAGCGGAGTTCGCAGGCCGACCCGTTGGGGCGGGCGCATCCGTGGCAGCGGTTTGCTTCCTCTGAGGAATTCTGCGCCGGCAGGCTCCGTTTCCGCTCCTTGCCCGCGGCACTATAGTAAGCCTCCGCAGGTGGACGCTGAGCCTGCCCGCAGGGCGCGGCGATCTGTCGTCAGCCTCCGTGACCGCGACGGACGCGGAAGCTGGCGGGTAGCGTCGCGTGGCTGGCTTGACCCGAAGTGATCGCGATCGCGCGGACTGGGCTCGAGCGGCCGTCCAGCAGTTGCGAAGGGACTTGAGGGTGCAGAAGCGAAAGGTCGTTGTCGTCGGTGCGGGGCCCGGCGGTTTGGCTGCCGCCATGCAGTTAGCACACGCCGGGGCCTCGGTCACGGTGTTGGAGAAAAGGGATCGGGTCGGTGGCCGCACTTCGGCGATCGAGCAGGATGGCTATCGCTTTGATTGTGGTCCGACCTTTTTTCTTTACCCTCGAGTGCTGCAAGAAATCTTCGCCGAGGTCGGGTATGACCTCTTTCAAGAAGTGCCGATGAAGCGGCTCGACCCGCAATATCGGCTGACGTTTGGTGCCGGGGGCCAGCTCGACTGCACGCCTGATCTCGATGCGATGGATCGTCAGATCGCCGAGTTTTCACCAGGGGATGTCGGCCAGCTGCGGCGGTACTTGGCGGCCAACCGCGTGAAGCTCGAGCGTTTCCGACCGATTTTGGAATCGCCCTTCCATTCGCCCCTCGATCTGCTCCGCCCGGCGGTGATGCGGGCCGCGCCGCACGTCCACGCCTCCCGCTCGCTGGGTAAGGAATTGCAACGCTATTTTCAAGACCCGCGGCTGGTGATCGCGTTCGGCTTCCAGGCGAAGTACCTGGGGATGTCGCCCTTCCAATGCCCCAGCCTGTTCAGCATCCTCTCGTTCTTGGAATACGAGCACGGCGTCTTTCATCCGTTGGGTGGCTGCCATCGGGTGAGTGAGCGGATGGCGGAGATCGCCGAAGAACTGGGGGCGGAGATCCGGTTGGACGAAGCGGTCACGGGGATGGATTTCGATGGCCGCCGCGTGACCGCGGTGCAGACCGATCAGGGGAGCTATCCGGTCGACGCCTGCGTGGTCAACGCTGATTTCGCGGCGGCGATGCAGCGGATCGTGCCGGACCGATTGCGGCGTCGCTGGACCGATCAGAAGCTCGCCTCCAAACGGTATTCCTGCAGCACGTTCATGCTGTACCTGGGGATCGAAGGCGAATACGACCAGCTGGCGCACCACAACATCCACATCGCCAAGGATTACGATCGCAACCTCGAGGAGATCGAGAAACTGCATGTGCTCAGCGAGGATCCGTCTTTCTATGTGCAGAACGCTAGTCGCAATGATCCCTCCCTGGCGCCCCCCGGCCACAGCGCGCTGTATGTGTTGGTACCGGTCAGCCACATGCACCCCTCGATCGATTGGGATCGCCAAGCGGGGCCGTTTCGTGAGCGCGTGCTGGACCGCTTGGCTCAGCTCGGCATGGGCGACCTCCGCCAGCGGATCCGCAGTGAAGTGATGGTCACGCCCGCCGATTGGCAAGACCAACACCACATCTACCGCGGGGCGACGTTCAGCCTAGCGCACAACCTGGGACAGATGCTGCATAACCGACCGCGGAACCGCTTCGAGGATCTCCAAGGGGTCTACTTGGTCGGGGGCGGCACGCATCCGGGCAGCGGGCTGCCGGTGATTTACGAATCGAGTCGCATCACCAGCAAACTGGTCCGCGATGATTTGCGGGTCTAGCCGCGGCTGTTCGGACCAAAAAGTGCCGCTGTCCAGCTAGCCTTCCCAGCGGAAAATCGTGACTCCCAGCGGGGGCAGGTTCACCAGCAAGCTATCGGGGCGAGCGTGATGCGTTTTGCCGACCGTGTCGCGTCCGGGGTAGTTGCCCACATCGCTGCCGCCGTAGGTCTTCGAATCGGAATTGAAAATCTCTTGCCAATGACCCGCTTGAGGGACACCGACCGGATAATCGTAGCGGACCGTCGGGGTAAAGTTGCAGCAGACCAGCAGCGGTGGATCGGTGGCGTTGCCCTTCCGCAGGTAGACCAGGACGCTGTCCTGATGGTTCATGCAATCGACCCATTCGAAGCCGTCGTTGGAATGATCGAGCCGATGTAAGGCGGGGTACTCGATCGTCAGCCGATTGAGATCGGCCACCAGATTCTGAATGCCGCGGTGGGTTTCAAAATCGAGCAATTCCCATTGCGGGCCGTCATCGTGGTTCCACTCGGTCCACTGGGCGAGCTCGCCCCCCATGAACAGCAGTTTCTTGCCGGGGTGCGTCCACATGTACGAATACAGCAGCCGCAGGTTGGCAAATTTCTGCCACATGTCGCCCGGCATCTGCGCGATCAACGAACCTTTGCCGTGGACGACCTCGTCGTGGGAGAGCGGCAGGGTAAAGTTCTCGGTGAAGGCGTAGATCAAGCTAAAGGTCAGCTCGCCATGGTGGTATTGGCGATGGATCGGATCATGCCGCATGTACCGCAGCGTGTCGTTCATCCATCCCATGTTCCATTTGAAGGTAAAGCCCAACCCGCCGTCGTAGATCGGCCGGGAAACGCCGGGCCAGGCGGTCGATTCCTCGGCGACGGTGACCGCGCCGGGGAATTTTTCATGGACCGAGAGATTGAATTCCTTGACGAATTCAATCGCCTGCAGGTTTTCCCGTCCCCCGAATTCATTGGGGATCCAGTCTTCCCCTTCGCGGCTGTAGTCGAGATACAGCATCGAGGCGACCGCATCGACCCGCAGGCCGTCGATGTGGTATTTGTCGAGCCAGAAGAGGGCGTTGGCGACCAGGAAGTTGCGGACTTCATTACGGCCGTAATTGAAGATCAAGGTGCCCCAGTCGGGGTGTTCTCCCTGACGGGGATCGGAGTGCTCGTAAAGCGCCGACCCATCGAATTGCGCCAACCCATAGGCGTCCTTGGGGAAGTGCGCCGGCACCCAGTCGACCAGCACGCCGATGCCGTGGCGATGCAGGTAATCGACGAAGAACATGAAGTCTTCGGGGGTGCCATGGCGGCTGGTGGGGGCGTAATACCCGACCGTTTGGTAACCCCAGGAACCGGTGAACGGGTGCTCGGTGACCGGCATCAATTCGACGTGCGTGAAATGCATCCGGTGGCAGTAGTCGACCAGCCGTTGGGCGAGCTCGCGGTAATCGAGCCAACCGTGCGTGCGGCCCGGTCCCTTCTGCCAGCTGCCGAGGTGCACCTCGTACACGTTGAAGGGTTTTTCCAGCGGATTACCTTCCTGGCGCTTTTCCATCCACTCCACATCCCGCCACTGGTGGGTGCGGAGATCCGCGATGATCGACGCGGTCAGCGGCGGCAGCTCGGCGGCAAAGCCCACCGGGTCGGCCTTGTCGATCCACTCGCCGTGCTCGGTGCGGATCCGGAATTTGTAGCGCTCCCCCACCTTCGCGGCGGGGATAAACAGCTCCCAAATGCCGATCTGCGGATGGACTCGCATCGTGTGCTGACGCCCATCCCAGCGATTGAAGTCCCCGACCACCTGGACCTGTTTCGCATTGGGGGCCCAAACCGCGAAGTTCACCCCTTCGATTTCCGCGTCCGGCTCATCGCTGACCGGCCGGACCTGAGCGCCCAGGATGTTGTAGAGCTGCTGGTGCTTTCCTTCCCCCAGCAGGTACCGGTCGTAATCGCTCAGCAGAGAGGGGACGGCATAGGGGTCTTGCATGTCGATCACTTCACCCGAACGTTTGGCGACTCGAAGACGGTAGCCCGACTCACGCTGAGCCGAATCCCGCGGTGGATTCTTACCATGGAACAACTCTGGTGCCAATTTTGCCGGACAGATCGCTTCATAGACACCCGCAGGATGGATTTTCCGCATCGGGCGGCGGTCGCCCGAGGCGGTTTCGACGACCCAGGCGGCGGTCGCTTCCGGCAGGAACGAACGGACGGAAACCGAGGGAATCCCCTGGTAATCGACCCGATGCGGCCCCAGCAGGGCGGCCGGGTCTTGGTGGCTGCCGTCAAGCAAAAAGCTGATGTTTTTCAGAGAAAGTTGCGTGTGCATAGCCAATCCATCGAGCGCGCGGGAGGATCCCAACACGGGGGATAAAAGGGGATTTGAGCGGTCGCCGGGCGACCAACGCCCGGGACTGTCGTCCGTTTGCCAAACCGACCGCTCTTCGTGCCGGACCCCCCACGCGGTCGGTTGCGTGGGGGCCCGTTTTTCCTATTCCGTCCGCCTTCTGACCGGCCGATCCGTCACCGCCCGAGCCCGCCGAAGCGTTAGGCCAGCGCCAAGTCGGCTGGCCCATAGCGACGGCGCGGAACCGGTTGCTGGGCGTTGCATTGGGCGAACAGCCACCGCCGCAGCCGGTCCCCGGTGGGAGGGCCGCCTGCGGGAACTGGCGGCGTCTCCCGGCCCGCCCCGGTGGCCGCTTCCCCGGCCTCAGGCCCGCCGCCCCCCGCCGCCGCGCCCGCCGCCACCGCCGGCTGTCCCGAGACCTTGGTGGCCGACAGCAAGCAGGCATTGACCTGGTGGAACCCCAGGGCATGGTCGACGCGCCGCCAAAGGTCGGCATTCTGGATGGGAGCGATCCGCCCGAACTGCTCCCACACGAAGCCGTTTTCCCGCCAGCGATGCAGCGAGTCGCGCAGTCCGCGGATGACATACCGGCTGGTCGAAACGAGCGTGACCCAGCCGTTGCCTTCGATCGCTTCCAAGCCGCGCACCACCGCCAAGAGGGCCAGACGGTTCGGGTCGGCCAACTCTTTCTCGCGGATGTCCAACACCGTTTCGCCTTCCGGTGTTTCCAAGCAGAAGTGCCAGGAGCCGACCGTATCGGAGGCGGGGATCGCTTCGCAGACCAATAAAAACTCCTTCCATGGGATGAGCGGTTCTTCTCCCGGCGCGGCGGCCGGGGAGCGCCCTGGTTCCAACGTCATCGCTACCATCTGATGCACCTCCAACCAATGGACCGTGTGAACGAAACGCCCCGCGGTGGGGGCGTAGCGGTTCCATCCGCAAACAGGCAAAGGCAACGACTGCCACCGTGCAGCGCCGAGCGGCGAGCCGATCGCCCGCAAGCTTTCGGTGTCTCGCCTAGACCAAGCCATCGGACGTGTTTGCCGAAGAATCGCAAACAGAAGAGCCCGAAATCTCCATCCAATGGAAAAGCCCACCGCAGGTTTGCTATGGGTGGCACAACCGGCACTTCCGGCGCCACCGGTCCCGCCTCACCAGCCGGCCGACGGAGCACGCTGCGGCCATCAAAGGGGCGGCGTCCTGGCGACCCGCAACGATGACGCAGCGGAGTCGAACTCTCCGTTGCCCCCGGCGCCGGAGCTTGCCGAGGGCGCCTTTTCGGCCAGCGATGGTTACAATAAATGTCGCCCGCACAGGCGGCGTGGGATGCCAGGCCGCCTGCCCCCGGACCGCACCGAGCGGACCGCACCGA
>CAYNVI010000170.1:5632-9050 GCA_964400585.1 uncultured Pirellulaceae bacterium
CGGACCGCACCGAACGGACCGCACCGAACGGACCGCACTGTGCGGTCCGGGCGGACGTCCCCCTTGCTGGCCTTGGCAAGAACAAGGGTTCGGCGGAGGCGGGGGCGTCGCGCGCTGGGCTCCGCACCGCTTTCCTCCTTGCCATTGAGATCCGCTCCATGTCATTTGCTCTTTCCCGCCGTCAGTTCCTCCGTTCGACCGCTGCTGCTGCGGGGGCCGTCGCCAGAAGTGGGTTGCTGCCCGGCCGCCTGTGGGCCGCCGCCGAGGAGGCTCCTTACCGAATTTCGCTAGCCCAGTGGTCGCTGCATCGCGCCCTCCGCGGGGGCCAGTTGGACAACCTCGAATTCGCGGCGACGACCCGCGAGGCGTTTGGCATTGAGGCGGTCGAGTACGTCAATCAGTTTTTCAAAGACAAAGCGGATGACGAAGCGTACTTAGGGCAGATGAAACAGCGGGCGGCCGACGCCGGCGTCCAAAGCTTGCTGATCATGTGTGACGGCGAGGGACGTTTGGGTGACCCGAATCCAGAGAAGCGTCTGGCTGCGGTCCAGAATCATCACAAGTGGGTGCGGGCCGCCAAATTCCTGGGATGCCATGCGATCCGCGTCAATGCGTCGAGCAGCGGTAGCTTTGTGGAGCAGCAAAAGCTGGCTGCCGACGGGTTGGGTCAGCTGAGTGAATACGCGGAGCCGTTTGGGCTGAGCGTGATCGTCGAGAACCACGGCGGGCTCAGCAGCCATGGCGAGTGGCTTGCCGGGGTGATGCAGCGGGTCGACCGGGACAACTGCGGGACGCTGCCCGACTTTGGCAACTTCACGATCCGCCGCGGCGACGATCCCCTGGAATACGATCGCTACAAGGGTGTCGAGGAACTGATGCCTTACGCCAAAGCGGTCAGCGCCAAGACGTACGATTTTGACGAACAGGGCAATGAGACGACGATCGATTACGAACGGATGATGCAGATCGTGCTCGACCACGGCTACCACGGGTTCGTCGGGATCGAATACGAAGGTCGGCGACTCGACGAGTACACCGGGATCAAGAAAAGCAAGGCACTGCTGGAACGCGTTGCCCAGAAGCTGGCTTAGCTGGACAGCGCCACTTTTCGATGCAAAACCCTTATTTCGCGGTGCGTGTCGATCATTTGAGCGGTTTCGGCGCTAGCCGCCGGCTCGTCAACGAAAGGCCGGGGGCTAGCGCCCACCCGCTCATAAAAAAGGCGCAGTCCAACTAGGGGGACGTCAGCGCTAACCGTTTGGGTTAACAACCTCAGCCTCTTTTCTGAAAGAGGCGAGGGGGAAAGGGATTCCTGGCCGGGCAGGTCGCGGGAGGTTGGCTGAACGCCAAGATCTTCGGATGGGAAGTATTGGAACGATTGGGCGGAAAATTTCGCCGCCCTCTCCGGCTTTTGTGAGCTAGGTTTCTAATACGCTTTTCTTGAACGCTTGCGGGGCGCCGTCCCGCGGGAAGAGCCGGATTGAGCAGATCCTTTCCGCTACCGTCAGAAGTTCGCAATGAATAGCTTCTATGCGATGACGTCGATCGCTTGGTATGGAGCCAACGCGCCGCAATCGTCACCCCCCGAACTCGCCGATTGGGAGATCCAGGTCGCCGATCCCGCTTGTCGGGAGCCGGCTTTCAGCGACCTGGCTGTGGTGGAGTCGAGTGGCTTTGCGTCGATCGAGGAATGCCGGCGTTTCGTCATCCAACAGGGTTGTCCGGTGCTCTGCATCGTCTCGGCCGCCGAGGTGGCCGATCTGGTGGGCTGGCTGCAGGTCAAGGATGACATCTGCCTTGATTCAGCACCGGTGTCGCTGGTCGCTGCCCGCCTGGGCAAGTTGCGGATGGCGCAGTTCGCCCATATCGATCCGCTCACCGGCCTGCAACGACGCGAAACGCTCTTTTCGGCCCTGCGAAGTTGGAGCGGAACCGCCGAACCGGAATGCCAGTTAACGATGGTCTTGGCCGACCTCGACCATTTCAAGGTGTTCAGTGAGGAACATGGTCGCGAGCCGGCCGATCATTGCCTGCAACGGATGGGAGGGCTGCTCCGCCGGTTGGCACCGGATGCCCTCGTCGTGGCCCGGACCGGCGGCCAGGAATTTGCCATGCTGCTCGAACATGATGATTCCGCGGCCGCCGAATTGGCCGAACGGATCCGCCAGCGAGTGGAAGCAGGGGAACTGGACGAGCAGCGCCCGTTGACGGTCAGCGTGGGCGTCGGCACGCTGGGCGACGCCGGCTGCCCTCAGGAACTCTATCGGGTCTCCGATGAAGCGCTCTATGCCGCCAAAGCGCAGGGGCGGAACCGCTTGGTCAGCTACGGCCAATTGCGAGCCGAAGCGCTCGCCAGCGGCGAGGATCTCGACTTGACCAGCCTGGAATACAAATCGCGGGTGCTGGGCGAACGGGTGGCGAATTTCGTCAACCAACGGAGTCGCCGCATCTTGAAGAACTTGAAAGAAGAAGCGCAGACCGACGGGCTGACCCAGTTCTTCACCCGCCGGTATCTCGATCGCCGCCTCGACCTGCAATTGCAAACGGCCCGCGTCAGCGACCAACCGCTCTGCGTGGCCCTGATCGATTTGGACCATTTCGGCGTGATCAACAAACGCTATGGTTGGCCGACCGGTGACAAGATTTTGACCAGCCTGAGCGAAGTGATCCGCGCCAATTTGCGTTCGAGCGATTGGGTGGGCCGGTACGGCGGGGAGGAATTCTGTTTGGTGTTGCCCGAGACGTCGCTGCCCAATGCCCGGATCGCCTGCGAACGGTTGCGGCAACGCGTCGAATCGGACGTCTTCCGCACCACCTCGGGGGAACCGCTGAAGATCACGCTGAGCGTAGGGATCGTCGAGTTCGGGGCCGAAGACAAAGATTCGGCTGCCCTTGTCGAGCGGGTCAGCCAACTGACCCTGGCCGCGAAAGAGGGAGGCCGTAACCAGGTGCGGGTGGCGCCTCCGCGTGGTCTGCCGGGAGCGATGCTGGAGGCCGGCGCCTTGCCGCCCCGCGCTGGCTGAGGCGGCAGGGCCCGTTCCGCAGTGCTGGCCCGATCAGCACCCGCCCTCGCAGTGCTGGCCCGAGCAGCGCCCCTTGGGCCTGGTCGTCGGTGCCGATCCCCGGCGGAGTTGGCGGCCGGACGTGCTCGGGGCAGGGCGCCTTGATCGCCGGCCTCGTCCGTACGAATGCCCCCTGAGAGAGTCGAAGAATCGCCAAAAACGCTAGGAAAAACGCAGGCTTCCGGCGATGTTCCCTCACAGGTCCCCTTGTCCCTGCCCGTCAGAGGCGGTCAAGACGACCCGGAGACAATCGAGCTGCTCGATATCTGGGGGCAGTTGGACAAGGCCAAGCGCGGCGATTTGCTCGCGGTGGCGCGGGGGCTGGCCGACGGAATCCCGCAACCGCATCGGCCGCC
>CAYNVI010000171.1:0-8976 GCA_964400585.1 uncultured Pirellulaceae bacterium
GGCCGCTTCCGGCTGATCCTCTTCCTCTTCCTCTTCGCGTTCCGCTTCGGCGGCGGCAAAATCCCCTGCCACGGCCATCACCAGTTCCTCCCCCTCGATGTATTGGCGGATCGCTTCGTTGACCTCTTCCAGCGTCACTTCGCGAATCCGCGTTTCGAGTCCATCGTAGAAGGCGAAGGTCCGGTCATTGAAGATCGTGGAGACGAGCAGGCTGGCCAGCGTCGCGTCGTTGGTCCGCTGCACCCTTTCCTGTTGCAGGAACGATTCCTTGGCCCGCAGCAATTCGTCTTTCGTGACCCCTTCGTTTCGCAGTTTGGTGATCTCCTCCTGGAGCACTTCGATCAGGCGATCCTTGTTTTGCGGATTGGTGATCGCATAGAGGGTAAAGTCGGTGCGATCGTCCCGCTGGCGGGCGGTCAAGCCTGAGCGGATCCCGTAAGAGAGGCCTTCCTGTTGCCGCACGCGGTCCCCCAGGCGACTGCTGAGCGTCCCGCCTCCGAGGATAAAGTTGCCCATCAGCAATGCCGGGTAGGCTTCGCTCTCGTCGGTCAATGCGTACTGCTGCGAGGAATAAAGGACGGCGTTCGATTTGTCGGGGGTTTCGATCACTTCGATCTCCCCGCCGATCTCGGGATGAGCCGGCCGGGGCACACGCTGATACGGTTGCGGCGACGTCCAATCGGCAAACGTTTCGTTGAAATCGGCTTTGACGGTCGCCGTGTCGAAGTCGCCGACGACTGCCAGTTCCCCGGCTTGGTTGCCGAGGAACTCTTCGTAGAGCGCCCGGATCTCGTCGATCGTGACGTTGCGGTACATCTCGATCTCTTCTTCGAGGGTCGGGACGTAGCGGATATCGTCTGGGGGGTACGGCGAGAGGGTGCGACGCACCGCCAGGGGGGCGAGGGCTTGTGGCTCGTTCAGCGACGACTGCAAACCGGTGATCGCTTGCCGCCGCAGGACTTCCAGTTCCTCCGCTTCGAAACGGGGGGCCCGGATCATCTGCCGGAGCAGATCGAGCACTTCGGGAAGGAATTCCCGTTTGGTCTTCAGCCGCATCTGGACCAGACCTGGCGTACTGCTGACGTTCAGCTCCGCGCGGAGCCGAGTCAATTCGTCTTGGAACTGTTGGTAGGTAAGTTGTTCGGTCCCGCGGGCCAGCATGGTGCCGAGCAATTCGCTGGCCGGGACGCGACCGCTGAGGGATTCGCCGGTACCGAAGCGGAGCGTCAGCATCAAGGCGACCGATCCGCCCCGCGTCTTTTTCGGCAGCAGGGCGTAGCGAATCCCGCCGCTCAGCTTGCCACGCTCGGTCCGAGCTTCGATCACTTCGGGATCGGGATCGAAGGCTTCGCCGGCTTGGACTTCCTGTCGGCCTTGATAATCGGCCATCAGCTGGTTCAAATCGGGGGCTTCGGGGATCTCGACCCGCTCGGCCTCTTCGGTCGGCAAGAAGATCCCCACCGTCCGGTTGTTCCGCACGAAATAACGCTCAGCCGCTTCCTGCACGTCTGCCTGCGTCAACGCTTCGATGCGGTCCCGGAAGAGGAAGTAAAGCCGCCAATCGCCTTGGGCCGCCCAGTCGGAGAGGGCGATCGCGATCCGTTTGGTGTCGTTGGCCTGCAGTTCGCGCGTCTTCAAAATCTGTTGCCGCGCCCGCTCGAGTTCGGCGGCGGTGATCGGATTCTGCTGCAACCCCGCCTCCATCACGTCCAGGAGGGTGGCGCGGGCATGCTCCAGCGAGGCCGATTTGGGAACCTCGACCAGCGACAGCAGCAGTCCCGGATCATGGAAGGCCGAGGCCATCGAGTAGACATTGCTGGCCAGGTCGGCTTCGACCATCTGCTTGTACAGGCGGCCACTCGGTTCGTCGGCCAGGACGTACATCAGCGCCTTGATCGCAGCGAAATCGGGGTGGCTGCTGGCGGGCACGTGGTAGGCCGCGCCGACCAGCTGGACTTCGCCGACCCGCCGCAGGGCGACCGTTCGCTCGCCGTCTTGCGGGGGCTCGGTCGTGTACGTGTCGTCGAGCGGCACATCGGGTACCGGTAGCCTGCCAAAGTATTGCTCGACCAGCTCCAGGGCTTTGTCGGGATCAAATTTTCCGGCGATGATCACCATCGTGTTATCGGCCCGGTAGTGTTTGCGATAGAACTTTCGCAGCCGCACGACGGGCACCCGTTCGATATCGCTGCGGTTGCCGATTGTGCTTTTGCCGTAGTTGTGCCATTCATAGGCGACCGCTTGCATTCGCTGCATCAGGATCCGCACCGGGGAGTTCTCCCCTTGTTCGAATTCGTTGCGGACGACCGTCATCTCGCTTTCCAGATCCTCGCCGCGGATATTGCTGTTGAGCAGGCGGTCCGCTTCCAGCCGCAGCGCGAATTCCAGGTTCTCTTCGCTGGCCGGCAGCGTTTCGTAGTAATTCGTGCGGTCCATCCAGGTCGTCCCGTTGAAGACCGCGCCGCGATCTTGCAGCACTTGCGGGACGTTGGGATGGGAGGGCGTCCCTTTGAACAGCATGTGTTCGAGCAAGTGCGCCATCCCCGATTCGCCGTAGCCCTCGTGACGCGAACCGACGAACACCGTCATGTTGACCGTGACGACTTCCTTGGAGGCATCCGGAAAGAGCAGCACGCGGACGCCATTTTCGGTACGGTATTCCGAAATTCCCTCGATCTCAGTGACCTTCATGGGCCCCTCATCAGCATGTGTGCGGTTCCCAGCGGCGAGGGAAAAAGCCATCGCCAGAAAAGCAAGCTTGGCAGCCAATCGCATTCGTTTGTCCCGTGCGGAGGGTCGGTTCACAGCGCGCGGTCGTGCTGGTTATGTTTTGAATGATTGAATTGTATCGCGCTGGCGATCCGACCGAAGCCCCAATCTTGTTCCCTCCGGAGCCAAACATGCACGCAAGCCAGTGGCAAGCCGTCGGGCCGGCCGAGACCGTTCCGGAAGGGGCTGCCAAGGAAGTGGTCGTAGGAGGCAACGCGATCGCCATCTTCCGCCACGAAGGGCAACTCTTCGCGCTCGATGCGATGTGCGCGCATCAGGGAGGCCCGATCGCCCAGGGGGCGGTCGCGGAGGGCTGCGTCACCTGCCCCTGGCACGGCTGGCAGTACGAACTGGCGACCGGCAAGCAGACGATCCACAATCAGAAGTTGCTCGAGACCCACGAGGTCAAAGAGGAAGAAGGCACCCTCTGGGTTCGCCTGGGTGAAGGCGGGTCCCCTCGGTAGCACAGGTGGGCGGGGCGACGACGATTGCCCACCGCACCCCCCGGCAATAGCACGCAGCGACCAGCAACCAGCGTTTAGCAAGCACTGCAGACCATCACCAGGACGCACCGTAGGCCATGGCAAAACGAGCAACGACCGAGGCCCTCCCGGCGGATCAGGCACCCGCGATCGCGACCACGCTGCAGCTGGAGGTGGCTCGTGTGCGGGCGGCGCTGCAGCTGTTGGAGGAAGGTAACACGATCCCTTTCCTGGCCCGCTACCGGAAGGAGGCGACGCAAGGGCTGGATGAAATCGAGCTGCGGGCGATCGAAGACGCTGCCGAGAAAGCACGCGATCTGGCTGCCCGCCGGCAGACGATCTTGCGTTCGCTGGAGGAACAAGGCGTGTTGACTCCCGAGTTGCGTCAGCGGATCGAAGCCTGTGCGGACAAGCCCTCGCTGGAAACGCTGTACTTGCCCTTTAAGCCGAAACGGCAAACGCGCGCTACCGTGGCGCGGCAACGGGGGCTGCAACCGCTGGCCGATGCCTTGGCGGCCCAGCGTCCGCTGCCCGAATCGCCCGAGGCGTTCCTCCGCGGGTTCGTCGATCCGGCGAACGACGTGCCCGATTCGGCCGCGGCGCTGCAGGGCGGTTGCGACATCGTGGCCGAGCAGTGGGCGGAGCAGCCGGAAACCCGCCAATGGCTGACCGCCGAAGCCTTTCGCGGCGGCCAAGTGACCTCGCGGGTCAAACGCGGCAAGCAGCAAGCGGCGGCGAAGTTCGAAAGCTATTTCGATTTCGGGGAACCGGTCAAGCGAATCCCCTCGCACCGTTTCCTGGCGATCAAACGCGGAGAAGCGGAGGGGCTGCTCCGCGTGGGGATCGCGTTCGACGACGCCTCGATCCAGACAGAATTGCGGCGGCGGTGGTTAACCGATCGCCAGTTTCCCTTTCATGAAACGCTGCGCGAAACGGTCGCCGATGCTTACGAACGTCTGCTCCGGCCGGCGGTCGAGTCGGCGGTGTTGCAGCAGTTGAAGGAGCGTGCCGACGAGGAGGCGATCGCCGTCTTCGGAAAGAACCTGCGGGACTTGCTGCTCGCCCCGCCGGCGGGCCCCCGCGTCACGCTGGGAATCGACCCCGGGTTCCGCAGCGGATGCAAACTGGCGGTCGTCGATGGGACCGGCAAGTTCCTCGCGCATGCCACGATCTTTCCCACGCCGCCCCGCAACGATACGGCGGGGGCGGCCCGCGTGTTGGGTCAACTGATCGAGCGGCATGGCGTGGAACTGGTCGCGATCGGCAACGGGACCGCCTCGCGTGAAACCGACGCATTTGTCGCGGAGGTGTTTCGTGACGCTTCGCTGAAGATCCCCAAGGTGATTGTCAGCGAAGCCGGGGCGTCGATCTATTCGGCCAGTGAGTTAGCGGCCCGCGAATACCCCGACCTGGACCTCACGGTGCGGGGCGCGATCAGCATCGCCCATCGCCTGCAAGATCCGCTCGCCGAATTGGTCAAGACCGACCCCAAATCGATCGGTGTCGGCCAGTACCAGCACGACGTCAACCAGAAGTGGCTGCGAAAATGTTTGCAGCGCGAGGTCGAATCATGCGTGAACCGCGTGGGGGTCGACCTCAACACGGCCAGCGCCTCCTTGCTGGCCGCGGTCGCCGGGATCGGTCCGCGGTTGGCCGAAGGCATCGTCGCCTACCGCGATCAACACGGACGTTTTACCCGCCGGCAGGATCTGTTTCAGGTCCCGAAACTGGGACAGAAAGCGTTTCAGCAGGCTGCGGGGTTCTTGCGGGTGCGCGGCGGCGACCAACCGCTGGACGATTCCGCCGTGCATCCCGAGAGTTACTACATCGTCGAAAAAATGGCCAAACGGTTGCAAGTCCCGGCGGAGTAACTGGTCGGGCAAACGTCCTCGGTGGCCCATTTGCCGGCGGAGGAGTTTGTCGACGAGCAGACCGGCAGGCTGACGATCGAGGACATCCTCGGAGAGCTCGCCAAGCCGGGCCGTGATCCGCGGCGGGAATTCCGCGTGGCCACTTTCGCCGACAGCGTCAATGCGATCGAAGATCTAAAAGAAGGCATGGTGTTGGAAGGGGTCGTGACTAATGTGACGCACTTTGGCGCCTTCGTCGATGTCGGTGTCCACCAAGATGGGCTGGTGCACATCTCGCAGTTGGCCTCCGAGTTCGTCAACGATCCGAGCGAGGTGGTGGCGGTGGGAGACGTCGTCCGGGTGAAGGTTTTGGAAGTCGATGTGAACCGCCGAAGGATTGCCTTGTCGCGGAAGGCGGTGGGCGGCTGAGACCCGCAACGTCGCGCCGAGAGCTGGTACCGATGCGAGAGGAAATGGAAAAACCGAAGGGTTTGCTGCGAAACCCTGACGTCGGAGCTCGGTTTCATATCCCTGTCGACCTGGTCAGGAGGCGACGCCAGCGAGGAGGAGTGCGGGACGCGGTTCCGGCTCGCCGCGACGGTGTTGACCACGGCGGGGAGCCTCCCTCGTCTTCTTCCGGGTCTCGTTTCCCCCCTCCCCTGCTCATCGAGGTTTCTATCATGATCCGACGTTTTGCCAGCTGGTTTTCGATCGCCGCTGCGGTGACCCTGACCACGGTTGCCTGGGCCGAACCGCCCGCCGGTTCGCGCTCCCAGGATGGCCCGCCGCGCGGGGATGGCCCGCCGCGCCGAGGGGGACCTCCGGAAGGCCGCGGAGGACCGCCTCGGGGCTTGCCGCCGCTGCCGGTCCTGCAGGCGCTCGACACCGACAAGGATGGCGAGATTTCCAGCGAAGAGATCGCGAATGCTTCGGCCGCCCTGAAGAAGCTCGATAAAGACGACGACGGAAAACTGACGCGAGGGGAAATGTTGCCGGACTTCGCAGCGATGCGCGGCCGCGGTCATTTCGCGCGGCCGGGCGACCGCCCGCAGCCTCCTTTCGGCAGCGCGGGACGGCGCGGGGAGCGCGGCCCGCGGGATCGCGGCGATGGGGAAGAGCGTCGGCGCGGCCCCCGGCCCGATGGCGCGCGGCGGGGTCCGCCCCCCGGCGGCGCGATGCTCGACCGGATCATGGCCTTCGATCAGGACGAGGACGGCAAACTGAGCGGGGACGAGATTCCCGCACGGATGCAGCGGATGGTCTCCCGGATCGATACCAACCACGACAAAGTGATCGATCGCGCCGAAGTCGAACAGATGTTGCGGCACCGGGGAGGCCGGCGGGGCGCCGGACGCCCGCGCGGCGAAGGAGATCGTCCCCACGGTCGACGACCGTCGCGTGATCGCCGAGAAGGCCGTGCTGCCGAGGCGCAGCAAGACAGTGCCGAGGCGGAGGAAGACAATGGCCAGGCGCAGGAAGACAAGGCCGAGGCGCAGCAAGACGACGCCTGATCACCCGCTCGACCCGTCTCGGCGGGCCTGGGCGATAGCCTCCTTCTGGCGGTAAGCGGGTTTCCCCAAATTCTCGTCTTGCCGCGGGGGGGAGGAATCGAGTATTCCCATGGTCCGCAGGAACAGGATGCTCCGTTGAATACCCAGGGAAAGGGGAACGCTCGTGGAAAGCGTCACGCTGGCCGCTTTGGCCGAACTCGTTGACGGACACGTCGTCGGTGATTCCGCGGTGCGCTGTCACGACGCGCAGCCGCTGCAGGATGTTCGGCCCGGTGGCATCACCTTGCTCGACGACGCAAAACGGGTCGCCGATTTGGCGGCTACCGAGGCGGTGGCTGTGGTGGTCGAGCAGCCGCTGGCCGATTGCCCGCTGTCCCAGCTGGTGGTGGACGATCTGCACGCCGCGTTCGGTTGCATCGTGCAGCGATTTCGTCCCGCCGCCCCTCCGCAGGCCCGCGGGATCGATCCGCAGGCGACGGTCGACCTGACCGCACGCATCGGCGAAGACGTCTCGATCGCAGCCGGGGTCCAGATCGGCCCGGGCGTCACTTTGGGAGCCCGCTGCCGGGTGATGCCGGGCGTAGTCATCCTGGCCGACTGTGTGCTCGGCGACGACTGCACGCTCTTCCCCGGCGTCGTCCTCTACGAACAAACGGTCCTGGAAGAACGGGTCACGATCCACGCCGGCAGCGTGCTGGGTGGCTACGGGTTTGGGTACCGCCAGGAAAACGGCGAACATCATCGCCATGCCCAGTTGGGCAACGTGCATGTCGAGCAGGATGTCGAAATCGGAGCTTCGGTGACGATCGACCGCGGCACCTACGGTTCCACCCGCATCGGCCGGGGGACCAAGATCGACAATCAAGTCATGATCGCGCATAACTGCAAGATCGGTCGCCACAATTTGATCTGTTCGCAGGTCGGGATCGCCGGCAGTTGCCGTACCGGGGACCACGTGGTGTTGGCGGGGCAGGTCGGGTTGAAGGATCACGTCACCCTGGGCGATCAAGCGATCGTCGCCGCGCAAGCCGGCGTGATGGATGATCTGCCGGGCAAGCAGGTTTATCTCGGCTCGCCCGCAACCACCCAGCGGGAACAGATGCAGATCTTTGCGGTCCAGCGCCGACTACCCGAAATGCGGAAGGCGATCCAACGCTTGAGCAAAGAGATGGATTCCATCCGCGAAGAGATCAATCAATTTCCGCCAGGTCTTGCCTCGCCCGTCGATGCAGAAGATCGGTCGAGTCAGGCACGAGCGGCGTGATGGCTGCGGAGATGCCGAGCGGCGACCGCCAGCCGCCTCGCCCGCAACCTGAAAGACCGCGCGAGGATCGTCCGACCATCGGGTTGATCGCCGGATGGGGGCGGTTTCCGGTGTTGGTCGCCGAGGCGGCCAGCCGCCGGGGATATCGGGTGGCCTGTGTCGCCATCCGGGACCATGCCGATCCGGTTCTGGACGAGGTCTGCGATCACGTCCGTTGGATGGGCGTTGCCAAGTTCGGTGGGCACCTCCGCTTTTTCCGTCGCCACGAGGCCCGCTGGGTCACGATGGCGGGGAAGCTGTTCAAGTCGGAGTTGCTCTTTCAGGGCTCGGTCTTCTGGCGACATTTTCCCGATTTGCTGTGCCTCCGGACGCTGGCCCCCCATTTCATCACGCGGCGTCAGGACACCCGCGACGACAGCCTGCTGACCACGATCACCGATTCCTATCTGGCCCGCGGAATGACTGTCTGCCCGGCCACCGATCTCGCCCCGGAGCTACTCGTGAAGGAAGGTTTGCTGACCTCCACTCGGCCTACCACGCCACAACGCCGTGACATCGCTTTTGGCTGGAACATCGCCAAACAGATGGGGGGCATCGATATCGGGCAGAGCATCACCGTGAAGGAGGGGACGGTGTTGGCGGTCGAGGCGGTCGAAGGAACCGACGCGGCGATCGAGCGGACCGGCCAGCTTTGCCCAAAGGGGGGCTGGACGCTGATCAAGGTCGCCAAGCCGGATCAAGACATGCGATTCGACGTCCCCACGATCGGACCGCAGACGATCGATCGGGTCCGCGCCGCGGGAGGGACCGCGATCGCGATCGAAGCCGACAAAACCATCATCGTCGATCGCCAAGAGGTGATCGCCGCGGCGCAGCGGGCAGGGATTGCCATCATCGCCCTGGTCGATGGCGCGACGGCGGCACGTTTCCGGGCAGCCTGAAACGACCGCTGGCGGGCGGCGTTTTTGCTTGACCGCTTTTCCATGGGCGCTACAATGCGCGCGATCCTCTTTTCTCGGCATCCCCATGCGAACGGCGCGCTCCGCAGATCACGCGATCGAAGGCCCAGCGATCGAAGGCCCAGCGATCGAAGGCCAGAT
>CAYNVI010000172.1:0-8962 GCA_964400585.1 uncultured Pirellulaceae bacterium
GTCGCGGAGATAAACGAACTCCAGCAGGACGTCGGCCTGACCGTCGAGGCGGCGCAAGGTACGGTGGGCGCGGCGATCTGCCGGGTGACCGGGAAGGCATCGGAACTGGCGTGGCCTTGCCAATTGGACATCCACTTGTGGGCCGATAGCCTGCAACTCAATCGGCGGCTGGCCGCCGCCCTCCCCGCCGCCCTCCGCGCCCAATGGGATCGGTTTGCCCCGCAAGGGCATGTCGACCTCGATGCCCACTTGCAATACCGCCAAGCCCGCTGGCACACCGAGGCGGTGGTCCAGTGCAAAGGGGTCGATGTCCGCTACCACAAGTTCCCGTATCCTGTGCAGCAAATCACCGGGACGCTGCGGTGTGTCGACCGGGAGGTGTGGGCCGAAGAACTGCGCGGCACGATCGATGGCCAGCCGATGCGCTGCGCCTTCCGGACGACGCCGGCGGAGTCGGGCGGGCCCTGTTGGTTCGAAGCGACCGCGGAGGGGCCGATCGCGTTGGACGAAAACCTCATGCAGGCGCTGACCCCCTTGGAGGATCCGCCGAGCGGCCTGGAGGAGTTTGTCCGGTCCTTGGCCCCCGAAGGCAACTTGCAGCGGGTTCATGGCCGCTGGGACCGCGAATCCTCGGGGCGGATGCGCCGCTCCTTGCAGTTGTCCATTGAGGATGGGCGGATTCGCTACCAACATTTCCCCTACCCCCTGCATCAATTGGAGGGGACGATTCGGGTCGAAGACGAGCTGGTTCAAGTGGTCGAATTCCAAGGTCGCAACGGATCCGAGGCGGTCATCCGCTGCCAAGGGCAATGGCAGGCCGGGCCCCAGGGAGGCACGCTCGATCTCGGCTTTCAAGGAACGGATCTTGCCCTCGATCAGACGCTCCGCTCGGCGCTTCCCCCCGCGGCCCAGCAAACCTGGGATGCCCTGGCCCCCAGTGGAGTCCTGCAGAGAATCGCGGTCCAGGTCGAATCGGTGGCCGGTCGTCGCCGCCCGCAGCTGACCATCGTCGCGCAGCAAGGGGACGCCTCGGCCGACGGCACGACCATCGCCAGCTTGCGCCCCACCGCCCTGCCCTACCGGATCGACATCGTCGACGGCCGCGTCAGTTTCGACGGGCAGCGCGTCCTGGTCGACCGCCTCGATGGACGCCACGAAGGTTCACGATTGATCGCCACCGGCTCCTGTGCACCGGGCAGCGACGGTCGCTGGTTGCTCGATCTCGACGTGCTCAGCGGCAGTCGCCTCCGTCCCGATGCGGACCTGTTCGCTGCCTTGCCGGTCGAAATCCGCGGCGCCTTTCAACGTTTGCAATTGCGCGGCCCGGTCAACATCCGCGGGCAGACGAAATTGCGGCTTCCCAATGAGTCCGAGAGCTTGCCGGAAAGCGAATGGGACCTGTTGCTGCAATTGGAAGGGAATCGGATCGGCGACGTCGGTCCGGTCCATGATCTCCGCGGCGAACTGTCGGTCCGCGGCAGTCAGGATGCCAGCGGGGTCCGCGCCGATGGCGTCGTTCAGATCGATTCGATGCACTACTACGACTTGCAACTGACGTCGGTATCCGGGCCGTTCTCGATTCGCGGGGATACGTTGCGGCTCGGGAGGCGGCAGCCCGATGGGCAAGGCACGCTGCCGAGCCAGGCGATCCGAGGCGAAGCGTTCGGAGGAGAGGTGCAGCTCGGTGGCAAGGTTTCGCTCTCCAGCGGAGCGTTTGGCGTCCACGCGCGGGTCCACGAACTGCAGGTGCCTCGCTTGCTGGCGGACTTGCGGCAACCGCAGTCGACCATGACCGGTCAGATCGAGGGACAGGTCGAGCTGGAAGGGACGGTGGGCGCCGCGCATCTGCTGAAAGGGGTCGGGTCGGCGGTGCTGAAGGGGGCCAACCTCTATCAGATTCCGCAGATCGTGCAGTTGTTGACCCAATTGCGGATCGAACCGGATGAGGAGGTCGCGTTTAGCGACGGGACCGCCGAATTTACGATCTCGGGCGACCAGATCCAGTTTTCACAGCTACAATTGTGGGGAGACTTGGTTGCCTTGCATGGCAGCGGCAGCGTCAGCCGCCTCCGCGACCTGGACTTGGTCTTCCAGACCCGCGTCAGCCCCCACAACACATGGAGCCGTCTGATCAGCCCGTTGGGAAATCAACGCTACACGCTGTGGACGCTGGCGGTGGAAGGCCCGGTGGAGGACCCTACCATCCAACGCAACGCGCTCGATGGCGTCAGCGAAACGCTGGAACGTTTGTTTCCCGCGATGGGACGCGCCGCCCAACGCCCCGCCCAACGCCCCGAGCAAGGCTTTTTGCCAGGAGTCCACTGATGTCGGTTCAGCCCACTGCCTTCTCTGCCTCGGTGGCCGGGACCCAACGCGCCGCCACACGGTCGGGCGACGCCGACGCGGCCAATGCCCAAGCGGCCAATGGACAGCGCCGGGCGGCGCAGCCCGCCGGGGTTCACGACGGTGTCGAGCAGATCGAACGCGACGCGGCAGCCGGCGATTCGGGCGCCGACGGTCGCCAACTGCTTGTCGAGCACGAGCGGGACGAAGGGGAGGGCGCGGAGGAGACGCCCGCGGAATCCTCTTCCCAGGAACGCTCTGCCCACGGCCCCGCGGGTGGTCGGATCGATTTCGAGGCTTAAACTAGCGAGACAGGGGCAGCTTTCATGAGCGTTCGGTTTCTTTCATGAACGCCCGTTTTCTTGCGCCGGTGAGCGCGAGCCCCAGGCCGCTTACTTGGTAGCGGAACGCCGCGAGCCGTCCGGTTTCGTAACGAAAATCCTCAAGAAATAGCGGGCGGCTTGCGTCGCTCCGCTAACAAAAATGCCTGCTTCCTCCCCCCCCGCTTCCTCTCCGCAGCCGCTGACGGTCTCCGAGCTGACCCGCCAGGTGAAGGAGTCGCTCGAGTCGACCTTCCCGCGGGTGTGGGTCGAAGGCGAGGTGACCGACTTGGTGCGGGCCCGCAGCGGACACCTCTATTTCACCTTGAAGGACGATCGCGCGCAGCTCCGCGGGATCGTCTGGCGGAGTACCGCGGCCCGCCTGCCGTTTCGTCTGGAGAACGGCCAGGCTGTGATCTGCTTTGGCGATTTGGAAGTTTACGCCGCCCGGGGAACCTACCAATTGGTGGTCCGCCGGGCCGAGCCGCAAGGGGTGGGCGGCTTGCAGCTTGCGTTCGAACAGTTGAAACGCGCGCTGACGGCCGAGGGGCTATTCGCGGTCGAACGCAAACGCGCCCTCCCTTCCTTTCCACGCCGGCTCGGGTTTGTCACCAGTCCCAGCGGTGCCGCGATCCGCGATTTTCTCGAGATCGCCCAGCGGCGTTCTCCGGCCATCCAGATCGTTGTGATTCCCGCCACGGTCCAGGGACGAGGGGCAGCCTCCACGATTGCCGCCGGGATCGCCGCGGCGCAGCGGCTTTTCCCGCCGCTCGATGTGTTGGTGGTGGGTCGCGGTGGCGGAAGCTTGGAGGATCTGTGGTGCTTCAATGAAGAGGCGGTCGTGCGTGCCATCGCCGGCTCCCACCTGCCGATCGTTTCCGCGGTCGGTCACGAAGTCGATGTGACCTTGGCGGACCTGGCCGCGGATCGGCGGGCGGCCACCCCGAGCGAAGCGGCCGAGTTGTTGGTGCCTTCGGCCGACGAGTTGCGGGATCAGTTGCAGCAAACGCATCGCCGGCTGCTGCGTCCGCTGCAACATCAGTTGCGTGTCCTCCGCGGCCGTCTCGACGCGATCGCTTCGCGTCCCTTGTTCGTGCGTCCTCACCAGTCGATCTCCGACTGGCGGCATCGCCTCGATGATCTGGACCTCCGTTCCAAGCGGGCGGTCCTCCAGCACACCGCCGCCGCGCGGCAGCGTTTGCGGCAGGCGACGGCGACGCTGGAAGCCTATAGTCCCTTGGCGGTATTGCAGCGCGGTTATTCGGTCACGCAGCGTGCCGGCGACGGCGAACCGCTGCGGAACGCCGAGGATCTACAGGTCGGTGATCGCTTGACCACGCGTCTCCATCGCGGGCAGGTCATCAGCCGGGTCGAGCGGACGGAACCCTCCTCGTAGGCGGGCGGAACTGGCGTGGACGATTCTCGACCGACTGTGGCCATCGTCGCCTGGCACGCATTACCGGCGATCGATCCACGCCGCGGCGACCGCGTAGGGGGGATGGAAACGGCCGCTTGGAACTTTGCTCGCGGGCTGGCCCGGCAGGGGCGGTTCGCCCCCACCCTGGTGTTTCGCGCCCCTCGACCAGGGACCGGGAGAAAGTTTCACGGGGTGCGTTTGGAAGCCCGTCTGGAACCCTTCGCCGCGATGCGGCAGCGGGTGTCCAATTCGATCCGCTGGAGGCGGCGGTGGCCAATCGTCCAGTGGCGATTGGCTTTGCTGTGGGAAATTCCTCTCCTGGCGATGACATGGCCGTTGCGGCGACGCGATCCGCCCGCGCTGGCCCCCGATCCCCGCTTGGCGCGTTTGCGTCCGGAGCTCTGGATTGCGATGGGGGTCAATCAGGCGGCTGCGGGGGTGCTGGCCACCGCCCGCACGCAGCAATGCCCCGCTATCGTCATGATCCGCTCCAACGCGGATCTCGATCCTCGGTTTGCCCACAACGCGGCCTTTCAGACGGCCTACGGGGAAGCTTCAGAAGTATGTCGTGAGGTCCTTCAGCGGGCCGACGCGATCGTCTGTCAAACGGAGCATCAGCAACAGTTGTTGCAAACGTACTTTGGTCGTACCGGCCACCTGGTCCGCAATCCGATCGACCTGGAGGCCTGGCAGCGGGCCGCGTGGAAGTCGCGCGAGGGGGGGAAGGACGAGGAACCGTATGTGGCGTGGGTCGGCCGCTACGACGATTTTCACAAACGTCCCGAGCGGGTATTCGCCTTGGCCCGACGCTGCCCGGAGCTTCGTTTCCGGATGATCGTCAATCCGTCTTCGCCGGCGATCGCAGCGCGGTTGAGGCGGGAGCGGCCTGCGAACGTAGAACTGATCGATTATCTGCCGCACGACGCGATGCCGGCCTTCTTCGCCAAGGCGCGGCTGTTGCTTTCGACCAGCTCCGCCCAGTACGAAGGATTCCCCAATATTTTGTTACAGGCGGCCGCCGTCGGCTGCCCGATCGTTTCCCAGGAGGACTTCGACCAGTTCTTGGAACGCTCCGGGGCGGGAGTCGTATGCGGCGAGACGCTCTCCGCTACCGAAGAGGCGGTCCGGCAGGCTTGGCAGGGCAGCCTGCCGATCGAGTGGGCGGGCGTGCATCGCTATTTGGCTGAGCAGCACGCCGAACAGGCTGTGCTCAAGCGGCTCGCCGACGTGCTGGAAGCGGTGCGGCTTGACGCTTCCTGCTGACCGCTGCGGTGACCGGAGCGTGGAACACGATTCAGCGGGAATCGTCCACCCGCTTCGCCGCCGCCCGGGTAGCTTTCCGCAGGAGACGATCGAGGGCATCGGCAAACGCTTTCTTGTCCTGGGGGGAATAGGGACGCGACCCGCTCGTCTGGACTCCCGCGGCGCGAACGCTCTCAAAAAAATCGCGGGATGCCAGACGCGAGCGGATGTTGTCGGGCGTGTAGATATCGCCACGCGGATCGATGACTTCCACCCCTTTTTGCACCAGGGCCGAAGCGAGCGGGATGTCGGCCGTGACCGCGACGTCGCCGCTGGCCGCCGTATCCGCGATATAGCGGTCGGCCACATTGGCACCCGCTCCCACCTGCACCGTGGAGACCGTGACCGCGTTGGCCGGCACCTCTAAGGGGCCGTTGGCCACCAGGATGGTCGCCAGCTCCAGCCGCCGCGCGGCCCGATAGATCACTTCTTTCACCTCGCGGGGCGCCGCGTCGGCATCGACCCAAAGCTTCATCAAGTAGCCTCCTCGTGATCCAGAGCGGTAGCATACAGTTCGTCCTCCGTGGCGATCCCTTTGATGAAAAAACCACTGCCGGCAGCTAGGCTGAGCATCTTTTCCGGCTTGTCGGCAAGCAATTCATCGCAGGCGGCGGTGGCCCCGGGGCAAAATTGCATCCCGTAGTCGTCGCAGACAAAAATTGCTCCGGTGGTCAGCCGAGGGTAGAAGAAAGCGAGACTATCGAAGGTGGGTTTGTAGAGGTCGACGTCCACATGGACAAAGCTGAACTGACGATCAGCGACCTCCCCGAATCGCTCCGGGATCCAGCCAGGATAGAGCGTCTTGTTAGGAAAATCCTGCAGAGGGTCCGCCACCTCGGCCTTACTTACGGCGAGATCACCGGCCTGCCAGTAGTTGCCGTCCTCGTCGGTGGGAGGCGAAATTCCGGCAAAAGAATCGAACAGGTGATGGTGGCGTGCCCGCTGGCTGGCGGCATTGGCCCGCAAAATCGTGTACGAGCCAGCCCCCCTATAGATGCCGCACTCGGCCGTATCCCCTTCGACGCTCTTGGTTAGCCGCAGCAATTGCCCAAGGGCCCAGCGACGTTGCGTGTTGAAGCCGTCGATTTCACCAAACTGATGGAGATAGGCATTGAAGCTCGGAGCCCCCCACCAATCGGGATGCGGCCAGGAAAAGCGATAGCCGGGAACGAGGATCTGTCCCAGCTTCTGCAGCGCTTCCAACCGCTTGGCGGGATTCTTGCGGTCCCGCAGCAGCTCCCGGTAGATCCGCAGGAGGCGAGGCAGTTTGATCATCAAAAAGATTCGCAAGCGGGAAGAATTCAGAGCCTTCCGTCAAACGGAGTAAAACGTAGAGGCGGCGGCTGGCCCCCCCACGCTGCCCGACAGAGGAGCGTCCCATTCTCGCCTGGCGGCCTACCGAATCAACCGGAGGCTCGAAGTTTGCCCCCGCTTCGCAAAACTTTCAGGGCACCCCCGCCGCTGCAGGTCCCGAGGGCGGGAAATCCGCAGCCCGACCTGACGAATCTTCTTTGCCAGCAAAGAACACGAACGCCTCAGTGCGACTGATGCGTGACGCGGTGGTGGCCGCTGCGACCGAAGATCGCGACCACAATGATCGCACCCAACAACGAACCAATCCAACCGGCGCTTTGCAGGGGTTCCCCGCCGACGAGCAGGAAGCCGAGGAAACCGCCCACGAAGGAGCCCACGATGCCCGCAACGATCGTCTTGACCCACCCCATCCGCTGGTGGCCGGGCACGATCAAACGGGCAAGCGCACCGATGATCAAGCCAAACAGGATCCAACCAAGAATTGCCCATAACATATTTCATCTCCCGTTCGAAACGAGGGTGTCCGGTAAGCAGGGCGTGCCCGCTTGGCCCGGCCCCCCGGAACCGCGCCGGGGAAAGAGCCGGAAAGACCGAACAGATCAAGACGAGGGCAACTTAGATGCCAAGCCGATCGAGACGCCCCGCTGGATGCCCTTTTACGGATCGGCCTCAGGGGCAAGTCACCGGCTACGCCCTGCCCGGATCCAGCTGGTCAAGGGCTTGCTGGACTTCGTCCCGAACCATCGCATCCGATTCCTCCGCCAGGCGGCCGCGAAGTGCCGAAGCGGCGGTCGCCCCCCCAATTTGTCCCAGCGCCCAAGCCGCGGCCCCGCGGACCAACGGTTCGTGATCCCCCAAGCCCTGGCACAGCGCGGGGATCGCCCCGCGGTCTCCGCTGTTGCCCAGGCAAATCGCGGCGTTCCGCAGGATCCCCCGACGCCGGCTTCGCCAGAGCGGCGTCTTGCGAAACCGCTCTCGGAAGCCTGCCTCGTCGAGCTCGAACAAAGGCGCCAGCTCGATCGGATTCTGCGAAGGGCGGGGGGCAAGCTCGTCGACGCGGGCGGTCGAGCCGTGACGGTTCCAGGGGCATACCTCCTGGCAGACGTCACAACCGAACAGCCAGTCGCCGATCCCGGGACGCAACTCGGGGGGAATCACGCCCGCATGTTCGATGGTCAGATAGCTGATGCATCGGCGGCTGTCGAGGACATGCGGTTCGACAAACGCATCGGTGGGACAAGCGTCGAGACAACGCCGGCAGGTCCCACAATGGTCCGCCTCGTGCGGCTCGTCGACCGGCAGGTCCAGGTTCGTCAGGAGGCAGGCTAGAAAGAAGTAGCTTCCTTCCCATTTATTGAGCAGCAGGGTGTTCTTACCCCGCCACCCCAGCCCGGCGAGTTGGGCAAACTCCCGTTCCAGGAGGGGGGCCGTGTCAACGACCCCGCGGGCGTCGGCGCCGGGGGCGGCTGCCCGCACGAGCTCTCGCAGGCGTTTCAGCCGAGGATGGATCAGGTCATGGTAATCGGCATCGCCCCAGGCGTAGCGGGCGACTCGCCCTTGGTGGGGCGCGGGGTTTCGCGGCGGTTCGGTCCGGTAGGGGAAGCCAAGCAGGATCAGCGAGCGGACGGGAGGGAACACCCCGCTTGGATGAGCGTAAGCGGATTGCCGGCGGGCGACATAATCCATCTCGGCCAGGTAACCCGCTTCGATCGCCTCCAGCAACGCCGGGTAACCGGTCGGGGCGACGGCCGGCGCGACCCCGAACAGATGGAAGCCGAGTTCCAGGGCTGTTTGGCGGAGCCGTTCGACCAGGGAAAGCGGAGGGGGATCCACGGAGCCGGAGTCCAGCGAGGGGGGGCAAATCCGGAGGGGTCGGGCGCGGCAGGAATCGGCGGCCGAGGTTCGCCGCGTCCGCTCGCAAACCGTCATCCGCCGGCGCAAAAAAAAACCTCTCGTGGAATCCACGAGAGGTTTTAAAAATCCGGCAATACCTACTTTCACGCTGGTATGCACTATCATCGGCTCAGAAAGCTTAACTTCTGTGTTCGGGATGGGAACAGGTGTGACCTTTCTGATATGGTCGCCGGAAAGACGACCGGTGGGATATTTCGCCCGGCCGGTCGCCGGTTGTTTGGTAGAAGTTCTGGTGGAAGCGTCTAGACCGTCTTTGGAATGCATCCAAAGCGAGTGCAAGATATCGATGGTCAAGCCTTCGCCCGTTAGTACTGGTTAGCTTAACACGTTACCGTGCTTACACGTCCAGCCT
>CAYNVI010000173.1:0-8960 GCA_964400585.1 uncultured Pirellulaceae bacterium
CATCCGCGGCGGGACGCAGACCGGCGGCTGGGGAGCGGCTGGCGGCTACTGGGGCGGTGCCCGCTGGGGCGGTTATGGGTTCACCACCTTGGAGGCCCCCAATACGCCGGTGCCCGACCAGCACTACAGCTGCAAGTCGACCACCAATCCCGACACCCCCTGCGTCAGCCTCTTCGGCGCCGACGAGACGATGAACTTCGCCCGCAGCCGCCACACCGGCGGGGTGCAGGTTTTCATGGCGGATGGCTCGACCCGGTTCCTGGCCGAATCGATCAACCTGCTGACCTACCAGGCGATGTCGACCGTCTCTAACGGCGAGATCATCAACGAAGATTAGGCGCTGGCAGAAAACCGAGAAACTGCTGGCGTAGCGACTCCGCAATGTCCCTCTCTCCCCCGCCGCGTAGCGGTTCCCGGGGGAGCAGGAAAGCATGAGGGGTCGTTTTCTGGCAGAGCCTCGGCGGCCTGCCCGCTCAAGCCGGACCCGCTCCCGCCCGCTCGACGGTACGCCCTCGGGCGGTGATGGGGAGCGATTTACGGCGACGGCACCCCTCGCTTCCCCCAGCTGGCAAGCGATCCCTCGACGGTTTTTGCATCGTTCCTTGAAGGAGTTTTCCCCTGATGAAGCGCAGCTTCGTGGCATGTTTTTTTCCCACGCTCTTCCTGGCCTGCCTGCTCGGCTGTGGTCCTAGTGGTCCCTCGGTCACGGAGGTCGACGGCAAGGTGATGCTCGATGGTGCCCCGCTGCCAGAGGGCCAAATTATCTTCCGCGATCCCAACGGCGAACTGGCGAGCGCCGCCGGAAAAGTGGTCGATGGCGAATATGCATTCGCTTCGCTTCCCGGGCGCAAGGACGTGACGATCACCGCGTACCGCGATGTGCCGGGCAAATTCGACACCTCGAATCCGGGCGAAAAGGTGCAGATCACCGAGCAATACATCCCGCCTCGGTACAACCGGAAATCCGAATTGACGGTCACGGTGGGCGACTCCGCCGAGTCGTTCGACTTCGAGCTCGTCTCTTCCTGATCGCTCGGTGCGTCACGCCGAGTGCGTCTCGGCTTCGCCCCTCCCCCAACCCGTTCGCGGTAACGTTGTCCACGATCGCAGCGTGTTTCGCGCGAACCGCTTGGGGGAGGGAGGACTATAAAAAAGGCTTCGGCGGATGAACCACGTCAGCTAAACAGCTCCTGGTCCGGAAACCTGTTCATCAGCCCGGCCCGAGCCTGGGCGGCGGGCGGAAACGGCGACAGCCGACCGCGGCAACCACGCCGGCTCGTGGAGGTCGATCCTTCCATCGTCTGGCCGGGACAAGCGTGGGGCTATAAGGTGGGAGAGTTGACGGTTGATGCCTCGGGCGGCTCCGACGAGCGGCCGCGCGGTCACCGTCGCGCGATCCGGCAATGCTTTCCGGCTCGCCCTCCCGGCTTGCTTTCCGACGCCCCGCTTGAAATCCCTCACCGCCATCATGCCCGACAGGACGCCCCCGGCCGATCCGTTTTCCGCAGCCCCCCCTGCTACGGGGGAGCGGCCCGAACTCGCTGCGCTCGCCCAGCAGATCGCAGCACGGAGTGGCCCCTTCCAGCGGCTGATCGAGGAAGTCGGCAAAACCTTGGTCGGTCAGGATCGGTTGGTCCATCGCATGTTGATCGGCCTGCTGACCGGCGGGCACCTGTTGATCGAAGGGGTCCCCGGACTGGCCAAAACGACCGCCGTCGCCTGCCTGGCTCGCGGCATCCACACCGATTTCCAACGCCTGCAGTTCACCCCCGACTTGCTGCCGGCCGACTTGATCGGCACGCAGGTCTACCGCCCGCAGGAGCAAAAGTTTGTCGTCCAGAAAGGGCCGATTTTTTCCAACCTGATCCTCGCCGACGAGATCAACCGGGCGCCGGCGAAGGTTCAGAGCGCCTTGCTGGAAGCGATGCAAGAGCGGCAGGTGACGATCGGGACCGAAACCTTTCGCTTGGCGGAACCGTTCCTGGTTCTGGCCACGCAAAACCCGGTGGAGCAGGAAGGGACCTACCCGCTGCCCGAAGCCCAGATGGATCGCTTCATGCTGAAGGTGATCGTGGGCTACCCGAATCGCGCCCAGGAGCTCGAAATCCTCCAGCGGATGTCCCGCACCCAGCGGGAGATCGCGGTGCAACCGGTGACGAGCCCCGAGGAGATCATGACCGCCCGGGAATTGGTCGATCAGGTGGTCGTCGATCCGCAGATCGCCGAGTACATCGTCGACTTGGTGATGGCGACCCGCGACGGTCAGGCTTACGGATTGGGGACCGCCCCTTGGGTGCAATTCGGTGCCTCCCCGCGGGCCACGATCAGCTTGACCCTCGCCGCCCGAGCTGCCGCCTTCCTGGCCGGACGCAGCTACGTCCTCCCCGAAGATGTGAAGAACCTGGCCCTCGATGTACTCCGGCATCGCGTGATCATCACGTACGAGGCCGAAGCGGAAGAAAAGACCTCCGAAGACATCGTCCGGGCGATCCTGGATGCGGTTCCTCTCCCCTAGTCGAAACGTTCCGCGGCGTGCCCGAACGTGGTTTGAGGACGTCGCCGGTTGTTCGTCGCCCCCGCCGCGATATCCCGATGCTTTCCCCCGCAGTCCTTCAAAAGATCCGACGGATCCAGATCAAGACGTCGCATGTGGTCGATGAACTCCTGGCCGGCCAGTGGCATTCCGCCTTCAAGGGACGGGGGATGGAGTTCGAGGAAGTTCGCCCCTACAGCGTGGGCGACGACGTCCGCACCATCGACTGGAACGTGACGGCCCGCACCGGGGAACCGTTCGTCAAGTTATTTCGGGAAGAACGAGAATTGGCCGTGCAGTTGCTGGTCGACCTCAGCGGCTCGCAAGACTTCGGAACCCAGCAGCAAACGAAACGCGAGCTGGTCGCCGAGATCGCCGCCACCCTCGCTTTTTCGGCGATCAAGAACAATGACAAAGTCGGCCTGACGCTGTTTACCGATCGCGTCGAAAAAGCGATTCCCCCGCGTCGCGGAACCCGCCACGTGTTGCGTTTGATCCGCGAACTGCTGGCCGATGCGCCGCGTCATCGAGGCACCGATCTGACGGTCGCCCTCGATCACCTCAACCGCACCGCGACCCGCCGGCATGTCGTTTTCCTGATCAGTGATTTTCTCGATGAAGGTTTTGAAAACGCCTTGAAGGTCGCCCGCCGCAAGCACGATGTCATCCCCTTGCTCGTCAGCGACCGCCGCGAAGCCGAGATCCCGCCCGTCGGTCTGCTCCGCTTACAAGATGCCGAATCGGGCCGCGTGGTCATGCTCGATTCCTCTAGCCGCCGCCACCGGCAACGGTTCGCCGCCTCGCAGTGCCATCAGGCCGAAGCCCGCACCGCGATGTTTCGGCGGATGAAATTGGAGCCGATTACGTTTCGGACCGGCGAAGACTTCGTCCCTCCCTTGCAGCATTACTTCTACCGCCGGGAGCGGCGCCGATGAGCCCGTCGTTGGCAAGTCCTCCGCTGCCGCCGCATGGTCAGCCCGCCCATGATCAGCCCGCGCAGGATCAGCCCGCGCAGGGTCAGCCCGCTCCATGCGCGTCCGCTGCCGCCGCGCTCGTGCTGGCGGTTGCCGCGGTTGGCATGTTTGCTGCCCAGCCAGCTGGGGCTGCGGAGGTGCGTCGCCTGCGCAACGGCCCCGTGACGGGGCAAAGTGAACTCGCGGCGAGCGAGGCGGCGATCGCCGATCCGGTCACCTGGACGCTGCGGGTCGAGGCCCCGCAGGGAAGCCGCGTCGCTTGGCCGGCGTTACCCGCCGCGGTCGGCCGGCTGCAGCTTGAGCTGGGCGGGGAGGCCGAAGATCTGCCGGTGGCCGCCGGCGACGGTCGACGGTATTGGGAACGGCGTTACCGGGTTGAATCGTTTTACCCTGGCACACACCGGCTGCCGGAGCTGACGATCGAAGTCACTGTGCCGGCTCGCCAGCCCCCTGCCGCCGACAACTCGGCCCCGGCGGCCACCACCCCGGAAGCGGTCGCTCGATCGACCTCGCTCCGCCCCGAGCCGCTGCAACTGACGGTCCAGAGTTCGCTGGCCGGCCCCGCGGAACCGGCGGACTTTCGCGACATCAAGGAAGCGGTCTCCAGCCCCGTCGCTCGATCGGCTTCGCCATCTTGGCGTCGCTGGACGCTGGCGGCCCTGGTGTTGGTCGCGGGCCTCGCGCTGCTGGGAAGTTGGCAGTGGTGGCATCGCCGACAAACCCGCCCGACCGCCTGGGCGGGGCGGGCACTGAAACGGCTGCGGGCTGCCGAGAGCCGCTCGCCGGCCACGCGGTTGGCAGAACTGGTCGCCGTGCTCCGCGTCTACTTCACCGAAACGGAGGGCCCCGCGGTTGCTGCCCGAACCGCCAGCGAATGGGCGGACCCGGCGGCCCCCTCGGGGCAACTCGATCCGGAAACCCGCCGGCGTCTGGCCGATCTTCTGGATCTTCATGATCGCAACCGGTTCGCGGGCGCGACGGTCTCGCGAGCCGATTTGGAGGAGGCCTTCCAGACGGCCGAGCAGCTTTTTGCCCGGCCGCTTGCTTCCCCGGCTGCGGCGGAAACGCCCCCGGCTGCCTGGCACGCCGCGGCGTCTCGGAACCCCGCGTCGTCCTCTGGAGGCGCCGATGTTTCATAGCCCTTGGGCCTTTGCCTTGTTGCCGCTCGTTCCCTGGGTGGCGTGGCGGATGTGGCGTGCCTCCCGCCGCGGCGGCGTGGCCTACAGCGACCTTCGCT
Organism: uncultured Pirellulaceae bacterium; assembly: GCA_964400585.1. GTDB lineage: Bacteria > Planctomycetota > Planctomycetia > Pirellulales > Pirellulaceae > CAYNVI01. Next base: position 4,745 of record CAYNVI010000173.1, read on the forward strand.
TCGCCGCCGACTTGCGGCCGTCCTGGCGTCAGCGTCTCGCCTGGCTGCCCGCCGCCTGCACCCTGGCGGCGTTGACCCTGATGATCGTCGGGTTGGCGCGCCCCCGGGCCGGTCGCGAGCAAACCGTGATCGATTCCGAGGGGATCGCGATCGAACTGGTGGTCGACCGTTCCGGCAGCATGCAAGCGATGGACTTTCAAATCGATGGCCGCAACGTCAACCGCCTGACCGCGATCAAAAACGTGGCGGGGAAGTTTGTGTTGGGAGGGATTGGCGAGGAGGGATTCGCTCAAGCGCCGACCACCGCAGGACCTCCTTTGCCGGGTCGCTACACCGATTTGATCGGACTGATCAGCTTTGCCGGCTACGCGGATCCGGTCGCCCCCCCGACGCTCGACCATCGTTTCCTGGTCGACCAGTTGAATCGCACCGAGATCGTGCAACGCCGCAGCGAGGACGGGACGGCGTTGGGGGACGCGATCAGCTTGGCCGTGGAAAAGTTAACCGCGCTCGATGCCAGCCGCGAGGAAACGATCAGCAAGGTGATGATCGTGCTGACCGACGGCGAAAACAACGCGGGAGATTTCTCCCCGGATCAAGCCGCCCAACTGGCCGAGACGATGGGGATCAAGATCTACACGATCGGGATCGGCACCCAGGGCTTGGCGCCGTTTCCGGTCACCGATCCGTTCAGTGGACGGCAGGTGTTCCGCCGCATGGAAGTCAACATCGACGAAGCGACGCTGACCGAGATCGCCGAAACGACCGGCGGCCAGTACTTCCGAGCGACCGACACGGCTTCGCTGGAGGCGATCTACGAAGCGATCGATCGGATGGAAAAGACCAAGCTGGAAGCCCAGCATTACGTCGACTACCGCGAATGGGCCGTCCAGTGGCTGCCGGTCGAAGGCTGGTTCCTGCCGCCGCTCGTGCTGCTGGCACTGCTGCTGCTGTTGGGACGGATTGCCCTGCGTACCACGCTCTTCCGCCAGTTTGCCTGAAAGGAGGATTCCGATGGAAATGGAATGGGGCCATCCGGCGGCGTTCGCCTGGTTGCTTGCAGTGGCGTTTTGTCTGTTGCTGGCGGCGGCGACCGCCTGGATCCATCGTCGCGCGGTCCACCGCTTCGCCACCGCCAACCTGCTGCCCAGCCTGCTGCCGAGACGTTCCCGCAGCCGCCAGGCCGTCCGCTGGACGCTGCTGACCGGCAGCCTGCTATTGCTGATCTTGGCCCTCAGCGACCTGCGGTGGGGACGAATCTGGCGCAGCGTCCCCCAGCGGGGCATCGAAATCGTCTTCGTGCTGGATGTTTCGCGTTCGATGCTTGCCGAAGATGCCACCCCCAATCGACTCGAGCGCGCCAAGCAGCAGATTCGTGACACGGTCGACGCCGTGGCCGGGGATCGGGTCGGACTGGTGATCTTCGCGGGCGAAGCGAAGCAGATGATCCCGCTGACGACGCACTACGAGGACTTCCAGCAAACCCTCGAAACGATCGGTCCCGACAGCCTTGCGCGAGGCGGGTCGCGACTGGGCGAAGCGATCCGCACCGCCCGCGAGAGCTTTCTGTCGAAGACGAACGATCATCGCGCCCTGATCGTATTCACCGATGGCGAAGACCAGGAGAGCGAACCGGTGGCCGCCGCCGAAACCGCGCGGCAAGAAGCAGGGATTCGCATCTTCACGATCGGCCTGGGGGATATGGATCAGGGGGCGCGCATCCCGGTCACGGAAAATCGCCAAGATGGGGATGAAGACGGTTATCTGCAGCATCAAGGTCAGCCGGTCTGGTCGCGGCAAGAGGGGGCGATCCTCCGGCAGGTCGCGGAAGTGAGCGACGGGGCGTACATCCCCGCCGGGACCAAGTTGGTCGAGATGGCCGATGTCTACCATGGCTATGTGAGCGACGTGGAGACACAAGAATTCGAAACCGCCCGCATCAATCAATTCGAAGCGAGGTTTCAATGGTTCCTCGCCGCCGCGATCGGCTTGCTGCTCGGCGAGGTGATCCTGGGCAGCCGATCCGTGCGTCCGGCTCCCTCAGCGATCGCTTCCGCCGCGCCGGCGGCGTCGCCGACGCGGGAGCCAGATGCTGCCTCGTTCTCTCGTCCTTCCCCTGCCGCCCAGGAGCTCCGCTGATGCGACACAGCCTTCCCGTTTGGCTTCCCCTGCTCGCCTTGCTGGCCCTCCTGGGGCCCGCGCGGCAAGCGTGGGCGGCACCCGCCCCACCTCTCGAGGCAGCCGAGGCGATCGCCGCGGGCAACCAAGCCCTCCGAGCGGAACGCTGGCAGGAAGCTCTGCAGGCGTACCAAACCGCCGAGCAGGCCGATCCCGGAAATGCGTTCGCGGTCTACAACCAGGGCGTCGCCCTCTATCGCAGCGGCGAACTCCCCGAGGCGGCTGCTGCATTCCGACGAGCGGCCGCCGACACCGACACCGCGCTGGCCGCCAAAGCCCTCTTCAACCTCGGCAACGTCGCCTACCGCCAAGCCCTCCAACAACGTGCCGCCGCCAAGCCCCCCGCGGAGATCGTGCCGCTGCTGCAGCGCGCCATCGAGCAATACCGGCACAGTCTGCGGTTGGCGGGCGACCCTGACGCGCGGACCAACATCGAATTGGCCGCCCGCTTGCTCGCGGAGCTGCAGCCCCCGGAAGAGCCGGCGCCGACGCCTCAGCCGCAGCAGCAGCAGCAACCGGACGGCGAAGAAGGCGATTCGAGCGACTCGGACCAACCGCCGTCGCCCTCCTCGGAAACCCCGCCGCAGGAACCGGACACCGCCGAAACACCCTCGCCCCAGGAATCCCAGCCGGACCGGTCCGAAAACGGTTCCTCCCCCCAGCAGCAAGGGAACATGGACCAGGAATCTCCGCAACCGGGCGGATCTCCCGGGGACAGCGAAGCCGATCAAAAGTCCCCGGAAGCTCCCGCTTCGCCACCCGAATCGCCCGGTTCGTCGGATGCCGCTGCCGAGGAACCGCCGGCGAACGAGCCAGCCGGCTCCGCCGCGGACCGCGACGAAGCGTCTGGCGAGAGCGACCCACCGACGTCGCCGGCCTCCCCATCCGCTGAGCCTTCGTCGGAGGAGGCGGGCGGGGATCCCGCCGCTGCCGATCGCGAGTCCGCCGAGGCCAAGCCGAGCATGGAAAGCGGTGCCGAGACATCGCCGGAGCCTCCTGCCACCCCTCCCTCCGCTGCTGCCGACCGCCCCGACCCGCCAGAGACAGACGGATCGGGGGAGCAGCCCTCCGCGGCTGCCAACGAAGCGGCCGATGCAACAGGAGACCTCCAGGCCGCCAATCGAGCCGCCGACGCGACGGCGCCCGCCGCGCGCCTCGAAGCGACCGATACGATGACCTACCAGGAAGCCCAAAAGATGCTTCAAGCGATCCGCGACCGGGCGATGCTACGCCGCTTTCGGCGGCAACAGGCGGAACGGTCGCGACGGATCCCCGTGGAAAAGGACTGGTAAGCAACGATGATCGCAACGAAGCATTTCCGCGGCACGATTCCCCTTCGCCAGCGTCCCCTTTGCCAGCGCGGGGCCCGCCGATCGCGGTGGCGCTTGCCCTTGCTGATCGCCAGCCTGCTGGCCCTCGTCTCCTCGACGGTGGTCGCCGGCGACGTCCGACGGGCGATCTCCGCCGGCGAAACCTATGTCGGCCTCCCGATCACGCTGCAGGTCCAATTTCAAGACGTCGAACAGCACGTCCGACCCGAGATACCGGCTGTCGATGGCTTGACCATCCGCGCGGCCGGAGCCCCCTCGCGACGCAGCCAAGTGACCATCATCAACGGCCAACGCACCGAGCGTGAATCGTTGACCTATCGCTTCGAAATCACGCCCCAGCGCGTCGGCACCTTCCAAGTCCCTCCTTTCACGGTCGCCTACGATCAACGTCGCGAGCTGCTGCCGGGCTTCGATCTGGTGGCCCGCGAGAGCGAGGCCGGCGACCTGCTGGAAGCCTCGATCGCCGGACAAGTCGACGCGCTCTATGTCGGCGAAGCGTTGGAGCTGCGGCTCAATATTTTGATTCGCCCCTACCGCAACGAACAGCATCAGCTGACACTCAGCGAAGGCCAGATGTGGCGCCTGCTGTCGGAGCGAACCGAGTGGGGCATTTTCGCCGATCGGATGGAACAGCTTGCCCAACAGAACCAGCGGCCCGCCGGTCGCGACGTAACCCGTGACAACGCCGAAGGCAAACCCCAGCGTTA
>CAYNVI010000174.1:0-8947 GCA_964400585.1 uncultured Pirellulaceae bacterium
CCGCCGCATGACGGGGAGGAACCGCGGCTGTGATCGATCCTCCCGCTGCGCCCCTGGTCGACTCCTTCACGCCGGCCTTGTCGCTCGATGTCCCGCTGCTGGGGCGGGCGACCCAGACGACGTTGCCTCCCGGTTTGCCGAACGGCTCGGTAGCCCGGGCATTGTGGACGACGCCGGGGAAATTCGATTTCTTCGAAGCGGTGCTGTTGCTGCAGCAGTTTGCTGCGGAACACCAGGGGGCCGCGTGCGAGCCGATCGGACGCTTCGCCCAGCCGTCGCGCGAAGCGGTCCGGTTCACCGTCCCGAACGACGCGATCTTTCCTGCCTCCGCCGTGCAGTCGGTCGCTTGGGCACCGGCCACCGGACAATCGACCGTGGCGATCACGTTCTTGGGATTGACCGGTCCGAGTGGAGTGCTGCCACGTTGCTATACCGAAAACGTCGCTCGGATCGATGCGGCCGGACGGCACGCCGAACGCCATGCCCTCCGCGATTGGCTCGATCGGTTCAACCATCGGCTCGCTTCCCTGTTCTTTGAAGCGTGGGCCAAGTATCGCTTTCCGGTCTCGTTCCGACGCCGTCTCGAGCCTGCGGCCGCTGCTTCGCGCCAGCCGATGATCCGCGTGGCGCTGGCCGCGATCGCCGGACTCGACCCGCCCCATCGGCTGCCTGCCAGCGACGTCGCCGAAGCTCCCGATGCCGCCTCCGCCGCGGCGACAACGAGCGGGACGACAACCGCAACCGGGGATCGGGGGCGTGTCGACCGCAACGAATGGCTCGGTTTGGCCGGGCTCTTGGCGCAGCGGCCCATGAACGTGGTGAACCTGCAGCACGCCGCCCAGCGATCGCTGGGCGTTCCCGTACGCGTTAAGCAATTTGCCGGTTGTTGGCTCGATCTTGATCAGCAGTCGCGGACGCGGCTGGGCGAAACCGCCACCGTGTTGGGACGCCACGCGCTGCTGGGAGAACGGATTTGGAGCCGCCAACAAAAACTATGCATCGAAGTGGGGCCGCTCGACGCCGACGGGTTCGCGCAGTTTCTGCCTCCGACCCCTGGCCAGCCGGGCGAAGGCTATCGGAGACTCTCCGAGCTGGTTCGCACCTGCATTGGGGAAAGCTTGGAATTCGACGTCTGCCTGCGGTTGCAGGCGGATGAAGTCCCCCCGCCTCAACTCAACGGTGACGCTTCGGCGACCCGTCTGGGATTGAATAGCTGGTTGGGCCAAGCCGCCGGCGAGACGGTGCTCGACGATGCCGTCTTCAACGGGGTGAACTTCGCCGAGGCTTCGCCGACGGTCGCTTAGCTGTCCACAAGCCGGGGCTGTTCGGGGACTGGCGGTTCCCTGCTCGCGATCACGTCGGCAGGCCTCTATGATGGAAGCGTCGCGAAGCCAGGCGGCTGTCTGGCGATTCTCCGCCTTCCGCTCGACCGGAGCAAACCCCGCCATCATGTCCCTGTCACGCCCTGCTCATCGCCTCCGTGGTTCCGCACGACGGCCCCCAGATCTGGCCGCCGTCGCCTCCACGCGGCGCGAATTCGGCCGCTGGTGCGGGGCGGTCGCCGCCGCCGCGTCGATCTCGTCATGGAGTCTGGCGACGCAAGCCGCGGAACACGAGGAAGACTCGTTCACGCTGCGGTACCTGCTGGGTTCCTGCATGTATGGGAAATTGCCGCTGGCGGAGATCTTGCCGGAAGTGGCCAAGACCGGGGCTGCGGCGATCGACATTTGGCCAAAGCCGCACGGGAACCAACGCGAGCAGTGGGAGGAATTGGGCGACGCGCGTTTTGCAGAATTGCTCGAGATGCACAAGGTTTCTCTCGGCTGCATCACCCAGTACCCACTCGGACCCTTCGGGTTGCAGCAGGAGATGAAGCGGGCCCAGCGGCTCGGTTGCGCGACGATGGTCACTGGAGGCAAAGGCCCGCGGGGACTGAAAGGTTCCGAATTGAAGGCGGCGGTCGCCAAGTTTGCCGAACAGCTGAAGCCTCACCTCGCGGTTGCGGAAGAGACGGGGGTGACGATCGCGATCGAGAATCATGGAAACAACCTGATCGAATCGCCCGATTCGTTGAAATGGTTGCAAGAGTTCCGCCCCTCCTCGCATCTCGGCATCGCGCTCGCGCCGTATCACCTGCCCCAATCGCCCGCCGCGTTGGCCGGATTGATTCGGGACCTCGGCGATTCGTTAACGGTCTTCTACGCCTGGCAACATGGGATGGGATGCATGACCAAGTTGCCGAAGGAGCAGGAACTGCTGCAGCTGCCCGGCCGTGGAGATTTGGATTTCGGCCCGTTGTTGGCGGCGCTTCGGGAGATCGACTATCGGGGATGGACCGAAATCTTCATGCACCCGGTTCCCCGGGGGATCCCGATCCTGCCCACCGCCGCGGCCGTCACTGAGGAGATCAACCGGTCGCGGGCTTACCTGCGTCGTCAGCTGGAGACGCTGGCATGAGTTCCACCGCGAAACCCTTCATGCGGGGCGTTGCGTTCCCTGCCGCAACAGGAATCTGCCGGGGACGCCCGCCCTTGGCAGCGTGCCGGATCGCTGCCGTGATGGTGCTCGCTTGGGGATTCCCCTCCCTCGTACGGGGACAAACGGCAAACTGGCCCGATCCGGTCGCCAACGATGTCCTGCCTTATGCTGCCGCCGGGATGGCGCATGGCCCGTTGCTGGGGAATGTCCGGTCGGACGCCGTCACGGTCTGGCTACGCACCCGGCAGCCGGGGACGTTCGAAGTGGTCTACGACGATCGGTTGCCGCTCGATAGGGACTCGCCGGCGTTGGCGGGCGAAACCGCCGCGGCGAACGACCAGACCACGACGGTGCGGATCACCGACTTGCAACCCGCCACCCGTTATTACTACGGCGTCCGCATCGATGGCGTGCTGGCCGATTTGCGCGATAGCGTTCGCGAACCGTGGCCCAGTTTTCGAACCCTTCCCGACGCCATCACCTGGCACGATCCGCAACGGAATCCCGAGGGGCTTTTCGATGTTCGCTTTGCGATCGGACACTGCGCCTCGCAGGATCCGGACCGCAGCGGTGGGCAGTATGCGAACACGCCGGCGTACGAGACGATCCTCCGCGAACATCGCGACGAAGTGATGTTTGGGATCGTCAACGGCGACGTGATCTACGAAGAGCGGCGCGACGGTTCGCTGGCGGGCATTCGCGAAAACTATCAGCTTTATTTCGAGCGCGGCCGTTCTTTCAACCGACTCTTTCGCCGCGTACCCGCCTTTTTTACTTTCGACGACCACGATGTGGGTTGGGATATCCATGGCTCCGGCGAGATCGGTCTGGGAGAAGGCAAACACCTGATCCGCGATCTGGGCTTGCAAGGCTATGAGGAATACCTGTCGTGGGCGAACCCGCGGGGTGCCCAGTCGGGGCGAATCCGCGGAGGGACCGCCACGGTGGAAGCGGGCAGCACCACCTTGTTCGATCCGCAGGCCGATTTCACGACGCTTGATCCGGCGACGGTCAGCACGGTGCACCTGGGCAACTACACCCGTGGTGAATCGTTGCGGCGATCCGGTAAGCGACCGCAGAATGCGGGCGTGTTCGGCTTGCAACGCGTGATCGATGCCACCCATCTGGAGATCACTCCGCCGGCCCGGGCCGACGAGTCCTTGGCGTACAGCATCGGGACGCACCATTACTACGATTGGCAGGTCGCCAATTGCCACTTCTTCGCCCTCGACACCCGCGGCGAACGCTCGCGTCGGAATCCCAGCAATCGTGCCGACCCAAAGATCTTCATCCTGGGGGATGCCCAACGGGAATGGTTGATGGAGGGGATCGCTGCCAGCGACGCCCAGTTCATCTTTTTGATCTCGCCCGATCCGTGGACGATCTACCACACGGCGGCCCATGTCTCCGACGCCCCTGGCGCGGACGAAGACGACAAAGGAGACGGTTTTCCTTCATTCCTTCACGAACGCCGTCAGCTGATCGATTTCCTGGATCAGGTGGCGAAGCCGGTGCTGATTTTTACCGGCGACGTGCATGCAGCCGCCTCGGTTCGGATCACCGACAATGTTTGGGAAATGATGTGTGGCCCGCTCGGTTCGACCGGTCATCCGCTCGGTACCCTGGGAAATCCACCCCGCGGCGGACGCTGGACCAGCAAGGATCAGCCGGTCGAGATTCGCTGGGTCTCGGGATTTCCCAACAACCTTCCCTACCAGCGGATTCGCAATACCTATTACGGGATTGTCCAGGTCAACAACGTCTTGCCGGTGGGCAGGCCGGATCGTCCGGGATACCAGTACGCCGCCTTCGACCAGCCCCAGGTCGTCGTCCGCTGGCATGACGGGTACACGGGGCGTATGGTCTATGCTGAATCGATCACCACGCTCGATCCCCGCCCCGCCTCGGAGCAACCCGCCCCGACCACCCCGGCGGCGTCATCCGCCGACTGACCGCGGGGGGGCGAGGTGTCGCCTCGGGGCCCCCGGGCGGGATCGATCTGGCCACTGTTTTGCCCTCCTTGGTTCGAGGAAACCATGTCTGCACCCCGCGTCTTGATTGTCGTTGGCGATGCCTCCGAAACGCTCGATACGATGTATCCCTACTACCGACTGCAGGAAGCGGGATTCGCCCCGGTCGTTACCGCCCCGGAAAAGCGGCGGTATCAGATGGTGATGCACGAAGTGAAGCCTGGCTGGACCATCACCAAAGAATGGGAAGGCTATACGATCGAGTGTGACGTGCCCTTCCACCAGGTTCGCGAAGAAGAGTACCTGGGGATCATGTTCTCCGGCGGACGGGCGCCCGAATACATCCGCTACGACGAAGATCTGGTGCGGATCACGCGGCATTTTTTCGCAGCGAACAAGCCGATCGCCAGCGTTTGTCATGGCGTGGAGATCCCGGCCTATGCCGACTGCGTGAAAGGTCGCCGCATGGCGACCGTTCCCAAGTGCAAATTCGATCTCGAAATCTGTGGCGGAACCTTCGTCGACGAGCCTTGCGTGGTCGATGGAAACCTGGTCAGCGGTCGGACGTTTCATGACAACGGGCAATACGTGGGGCCTTGGATCGAGCAATTGATCGAAGCTCGAAAGGGCCTGGAGACGATCGCCTGATGTCCGCGGTGCCGCCCTCCAGCCCTCGTCCCCGTCCGAGCCGTTCCCGACGGCCGGCGACGTTCCGCGCGGTGTGCCTGCTGGCCAAGCTGGCTTGGCTGCTGACCGTCACCAGCCCGCTCGCCGGCCAAGATCAAGCTCCGGCGGCGACCGACACGTCGACAGCAGTATCCCCCGGTCCCGTGGTGCCGGCCTTTGCGCGGTTTGCTCGCCACGAGGCGATCGAGCAGACCAGTGCAGGACGGTTGCTGTTGAGTGAACTGAGTTGCACGGCCTGCCATGCTGCCCCGCAGGCGCCGACGCCCAAGCGAGGCCCCCGTTTGGCAGGCGTCGGCAGTCGCGTCGATCCCGCCTGGTTGCGACGGTTCCTGATGGCTCCCGAGGCGGTCAAGCCGGGGACGACGATGCCGAACTGCTTCATCGGTCTGTCAGAACCAACGCGCGAGCAGGCGGCTACCGCGCTGACGGCGTTCCTGTCGTCGTTGCAACAGCCTTTCCCGGAGATTCGGGCCACCGGAGCCAATCCGGTCCCCTACGAGTTCTGGAAACGCGGCCGTCCCGAACGGGGCGAAACCCTGTTTCACCAGATCGGCTGCGTCGCTTGCCACGAGCCCGACCCCGATTACGAGGTCGCTTCGATCAAAACGTCGCAGCTTGAGCAGATGCTCGAACTCCTCTCGCCGGAAGAGCTGGAAGAGTTGGGACTCGCCTCCGCAGCACGCCCCGTCCCGTCGGTTCCTTTTCCGGCGTTGGCCGAAAAATATTCTAGCGAGTCCCTCACCCACTTCCTGCTGGCGCCCGAAAAGGTGCGCCCCGGCGGGCGGATGCCCGATTTCCAGTTGCAAGCGGTCGAAGCGGCCGACTTGGCGGCTTACCTGCGGCAAGCCTCGGCCCCGGCCACCGCAACAGGGGAAGACCGAGCGCGCGACGAAACCACGAACCGAGCCGGACTCCGCCAGGCCGGTCGACGCTGGTTCGACCGCTTGGGATGCGCGCAGTGCCATCCTCTGCAGGGCGATCCCCCGCGGGCAACCGCAACAGGGCTCGCGGAACTCGATTGGTCGGCAGCCGAGCGTTGTGATCGCCCGGCAGAGGGACCGCAACCTTTTTTTCCGCTCGATGCGGCGCAGCGCACCGCGTTGCAGGCCGTGACCAGCGCGTCGGCTTCGGCCGCCCGTCTCCCCACGGAGCCGGCACAGGCGGCCCACGCGATGCTGTTGCAACGCAACTGTTTCGCTTGCCACGCGCGGGGAGAGCTGGGTGGGGTTGGGCCGCAACGTCAGGCGTTTTTGGAAACGGTCGGCAACGTTGATCTCGGCGACGAGGGACGCTTGCCGCCCCCCTTAACGGGCGTGGGACGCAAGCTGACCGCCGCTTGGATCCGTCGCGTCGTCCAAGGAGAGGCGGCCGTTCGCCCGCACATGCGGATCCGGATGCCGCGGTTTGGCAAACCGCTTGCCAACGCCCTGGCCCAACCGTTGACGAAAGCCGACTTGCCGCCGAAGGAGACTCCGCCGCCACCGGCAAAGCAGGTCTTTGCTGCCGCGGCGGCCGTCGATCGAGCACGCCTGGCCGAGGCGGGCCGCCGATTGCTCGATACCGGTTGCGTGCAGTGTCATCCGATCCAAGGCGAAGCGTTGCCGGGCGTCGTCGGCGTCGATTTGGGGGAGGTTACCCAGCGGGTGCAACCCGCCTGGTTTCGTGACTTCCTGCGGGATCCCGCCAGCCTGAAACCGCGGACCCGCATGCCGACCTTTTTTCCTGACGGACAATCGCAGGATCCGTCGATCCTGGACGGTGAGGTCAACCTGCAGATCGCCGCGGTGTGGCATTATCTCCAGGGCAGCGAATCGTTTCCGCTGCCCGAGAAAATCCGGGAAGCACGCTCGCAAGACTACGAGTTGAAGCCGACCGACCACCCCCTGTTGCTGCGGACCTTCATGCCGCAGGCCGGGACGCACGCCCTCGCCGTCGGTTTTCCGGCCGGACGCCATTACGCCTTCGATGCGGAGACCAACCGTCTGGCGACGCTGTGGAGCGGACGCTTTTTGGATGCCCAGGGAACCTGGTTCGTGCGGTTTGCGCCGCCGGCCGACCCCTTGGGGCAAGCGATCGTCCTGCCCGCGGGCTTTCCCTTCCGCCAGTCGCCAGCCTTGCCGAATGAGGGAGCCAAGCCGGCCGCCAAGGCCGCGACCTTCCGTGGCTATCGACTTGATGAAGCGGGCATCCCCACGCTCTTGTATCGCTGGCAGGGATGGGAGGTGGAGGACCGCCTGGTCCCGCGCGGCGAGGCGGGATTTCAACGTCGACTGGTGCTGACGCGCGTCGCTGGCGAAGAACGTCACGACGTCGCCGGAACGGATCGCCCCTGGTTCCGCCTGCACGCCGGGCAGACGTTACAACCGGCCGGGCCGCGCGGCTATCGCGACGCCCAGGGACTGGTGGTCCGCGTCCCGCAAGCTTTGGCCGGCCAGGCCAAGCTGCTTGCTGGGAAGACGGGCGCCCACGCCAAGGCATGGTGGCTGCCCGTCGAACCGCCGGAAACGAACAAGTCAAACGACCCTCAACCGCTCATGATCGAGGTGGAATACGCATGGTGAGTCGACCGGTAAGCCGTAGGCGACCGAGCCCGCGCCGGGGTCCCCTCGGCCCTGCGGTCAGAGGCCACAACGCGCGGGGGAGAGAACGGTCGAACAGAAAAGCTGCCATCCTGGATCACTCCTGGCGCGGCCAGCTCACCGCCGCCTGGTGCGCCCTCGGCCTGATCGCGGCAACGTTGATCGCGGCACCGCTGGTGGCAGCCGAACCGGCCACGGAAGTCACGCCTTCGCGGCCAGCGGCGATGCCGCAGGAATCTGATTACTACCGCCTGATCTCGATCGCCACGCCGCCGGCTGCCGCCGCCTCGCGCTCCAAGCACTGGAAGCCGGCCCCCGAAGGCCTCGCTTTGGAGGTCAGCGGAATGGCGTTGCTCGATCAACAGCGATTGGCCGTGGCGATCCGCAAGGGAGAAATCTGGATCCTCGATGGCGTCTATCAGGACCCTCCGGAAAACATACGCTACCGGCGCTTTGCCACCGCCTTGCATGAACCGCTGGGGCTGCTGCGTCAGGACGACGCGTTCTACACCGTGCAACGGAGTGAGCTGACCCGCATCCGCGATCGCGACGGTGACGGGGAAGCCGACGAGTACCTCGCCTTGGCCAAGGGCTGGGGCGTCACGGGTCATTACCATGAATACGCCTACGGTCCGGCCGTCGACGGCGATGGCAACCTTTGGATCACGCTGAACATCGGTCTCGGGCTGAAAGGCGACCAGTTGGCTCGGACGGTCCACGAACCGACGCTCGACGTCCGCCAAGGCCGGTGGCGAGGTTGGGGGATGAAGTGGTCACCGGAGGATGGCAAGCTGATGCCCATGTGTGCAGGGATGCGCTCCCCCAGCGGACTCGGCGCTAACGCGGCCGGCGACATGTTCTACACCGACCAGCAAGGCAATTGGGTCCCCACCAATGCGCTGCATCGGATGCGCAAAGGGGTTTTCTTCCATCATCCGGAAGCGCTCGCTTCGATCAACGAACCGGGCTCGCCACTCCGCGAGGTCAAAGAGATCCCCGCGGGTCTCCGTTATCCGCAAGCGCTGGCGGAATTCCCGCAGATGAAGCCGCCCGCCGTCTGGTTCCCCTACAAGAAGATGGGACAATCGGCGACCGACATCCTGCTCGATGCCAGCGCCGGCGAGTTCGGCCCCTTCGCCGGACAGTTCTTTGTGGGGGAGTTCACGCAAGCCGGCATGCACCGCGTCTTTTTGGAGAAAGTCGGGGGCGAATACCAAGGGGCCTGCTTCCCTT
>CAYNVI010000175.1:0-8893 GCA_964400585.1 uncultured Pirellulaceae bacterium
GCGAGCCGGTGGTGCTGCCGAGCCGCGTGCCGAATCTGTTGGTCAACGGGGCGACGGGGATCGCGGTCGGGATGGCGACCAACGTGCCGCCGCACAATTTGAAAGAGGTTTGCCGCGCGTTGTTGAAGTTGCTGAAGGATCCGGAGATCAAGGATTATCAGCTGGTCGCCAACGATGCCGTCCAGGGGCCCGATTTCCCGACCTACGGACAGATCGTCAATTCCAAAGAAGAGCTCCGCGAGATCTACACGAGCGGTCAGGGGTCGATCAAGCTTCGCGGGACCGCGACGAAGGTCGAGGAACCGGGGGGAGGACGCGGCAAGCCCTCCCAGGCGGTGTTGCAGATCACGTCGATTCCCTTCGGCGTCAACAAGGCCACGTTGGTTGAACGGATCTCCGAGCTGGTCTACAGCGGGAAACTTCCCCTGGTCGAGGAGGTGCGGGATCTATCGACCGAGGATATCCGCGTCGACCTGCTACTGAAAAAGGATGCGGACGACGCCAAGGTCCTCGCCTACCTCTTCAAGCACACCCCCCTGCAGACGAATTTCAACGTCAATCTGACCTGCCTGGTGCCGACCGAGAATCCGCTCGTCGGTGAACCGCAGCGGCTGGGGCTGCGGGAGATGCTGTGGCATTTCCTCCATTTCCGCTTGGACGTCGTCACGCAGCGTCTGACCAATGAACTGACGGCGCTCGAAAAACGGATCCATATCCTCGACGGCTTTGCCCTGATCTTCGATGCCCTCGACGAGATCATTCGGATCATCCGCCAAAGCGATGGCAAGGCCGATGCGGCCCGCCAGATCATGAAGCGATTTCCGGCCGCTGAAGGAGGCCTGGACGAAGAGCAGACCGATGCGATCTTGGAGCTGAAGCTGTACCGGCTGGCACGCCTGGAAATCAATTTGATCCTCGACGAACTGAAGGACAAAAAGAAACGGGCGCGGCAGATCCGCAAGTTGCTGAATGAAGACACCCAGGATACGAACGCATCGGGACGCTGGCAGATCGTCCGCGACGAGCTGGAAGAGCTGATTGACCGCCACGCCAGCGACGCGGCCGGGCGGCGGAGGACGGTGATCAGCACCGAGGTCGAGGAGGCGGAATACACCGAGGAAGACTTCATTGTCGATGAAGACTGCCACGTGATGATCACCACCGATGGCTGGGTCAAACGGCAAAAACAGATCGCCGACCCGAGCAAGAGCCGCGTCCGTCAGGGCGACACCGTGCTGACCTGCGTGGCCGGTTCGACACGATCGACGATCGGTTTTTTTTCGTCCTTGGGCGTTTGCTACACGGCCCGGATGATCGAGATCCCCCAATCGACCGGCTTCGGCGAACCGATCCAGAAACTGTTCAAGCTGAAAGATGGCGAACGGATCGTCGCGGCATTTTCTTTTGATCCGCGGGTGATTGGGAATATCTCGGAGGAGAACCTGGGCGAATACTGCCCGGAGGTCCATGCTTTGGCGGCGACCTCCGATGGCTACGCCCTCCGCTTTGGTTTGCAATCGTATGCCGAGCCGTCGACGCGGAGCGGGCGACGCTACGCCCGGCCGGTCAGCGGCGCGGAGGTCATCTCGGTGGAGGCGATCAACGGGACCGAAACGATCCTGGCGGTCAGCGAGTGCTGCCGCGCGCTGGTTTGCCCTGCGGAAGAGATCAATTACCTTTCCGGTCCCGGCAAAGGCGTGACCTTGATCCGATTGCACAAGGAGGATCGCCTGTTGGGCGTCAAACCGTCATCGGGAGACCGAGACCTGCTGGTCGTCCGCACCAACCGCGGGGCCAAGAAAACGATTTCGACGGTCAAGTATCGGGTGACGTCGCGGGGAGGACGGGGCACGGAGATCCAAAAGCACGGCAAGATCGCGGAAATCGTCACCCCGCCACCGACTGCCCCCGAACCGCTCGATGCGGACGCGGGCAGCTAGCGGCTCGCGGCAAGAGAAACAAAAGCCGGGAAGGATGCGTACCGAGCCACGATCCGCAAGACCTTCTGAGCAAGAGCCGATGAGCAAGAGCCGATGAGCAAGAGCCTATGAGCACCGTGACCGGCGAATACAACGCGAAGAACATCGTCGCCCTCGAAGGCCTGGAGCCGGTCCGCAAGCGGCCCGGCATGTACATCGGCGGCGTGGGCTCGGCGGGGCTGCACCATCTGGTCTGGGAAATCGTCGACAATTCGGTCGACGAGGCGATGAATGGTCATGCCAGCGAAATCAAGGTGACCCTGCATGCGGACGGGCGCTCGATCACGGTCTCCGACAATGGACGGGGGATCCCGATCGACAAGCATCCGAAAACGAAGAAGCCGGCCCTCGAGATGGTGCTGACGGTGCTGCATGCCGGCGGCAAGTTCGACGGCGACAATTACAAGACCGCCGGCGGACTGCACGGGGTGGGAGCCTCGGTGGTCAACGCGCTTTCCAAGGAGATGACCGCGGTGGTCCGCCGCGAGGGAGCCCAGTACCGGATGCAATTCGCCAAAGGGTTGGCGACTTCGAAGCTGCAAAAGCTGAAGGGAGCGATCCGCGGTACGGGAACCTCGATCACGTTTACGCCCGACCCGACGATTTTTCCCAAAACCGATTTCGACAGCGGGACGATCCGGAAACGCTTGGAAATCGCCAGTTTCCTGCACCGGGGCGTCAAAGTGACGTTCGTCGACGAGGCGGCGAAGAGCCAGGAAACCTTCCTGCATGAACAGGGGATCGTCGATTACCTGGGCAAGGTGCTGAAGGAACGCGAGGCGCGGCCGATTCATGACAGCCCGTTCACTTTGCGGAAAGATGATACCGAGCGTCTCGAGATCGCGCTGCAGTGGACCGAATCGACCGATGAGCATCTTCGCTCGTACGTCAACGGGATCCCCACCGCCAATGGCGGGACCCATGAAAATGGGCTGCGGAGTGGCTTGGGGAAGGCGGTTCGCAACTACATCGACACCCACAGTCTGACGCCCCGCGGCGTCAAGATTTCCCAGGACGACATCCGCGAGGGCTTGGTGGGGATCGTTTCGATCTTCATCGCCGAGCCGCAGTTCCAGGGGCAGACCAAGGACCGCCTGAACAACCCGGAAGTCCAGTCGATGGTCGAAGGGGCGGTGCGGCCGGCGCTGGAACAATGGATGAACAACAACCGTTCGGTGGCCGATGCGATCGTCGCGCGGATCATCGCGGCGGCCCGCGCCCGGGCCGCTTCGCGAGCCGCTTCCGAAGCGGTGTCCCGGAAAGGGGGCGCCAAACGGACGATGCTGCCGGGAAAATTGAGTGATTGCCTCGCTTCGGGGCGCAGCGATTCGGAGCTGTTTATCGTCGAAGGGGATTCGGCCGGCGGCAGCGCGAAACAAGGGCGCGACCGGAACTTCCAAGCGATCCTGCCGTTGCGGGGAAAAGTGCTCAATACGGAAAGCGCGACGCTGAAGAAGATGCTGGAAAACAAAGAGCTGCAGGACCTGCTGACGGCGCTCGGGTGCGGGATCGGCGCCCAGTTGAATCTCGCCAACCTGCGGTACGACCGGGTCATCCTGTTGGCGGATGCCGATTCGGATGGCCACCACATCACCACCCTGCTGCTGACCTTCTTTTACCGTCATCTCCCGGCCCTGATCAGCCAAGGCCACCTCTACATCGCGCAGCCGCCGCTCTACCGGATCGACTTTGGCAAGGAGACCTTTTGGGCCGCCGACGAGGAAGACCGCGAGCAAATCTTGGCGGAGCATACCGGCCGCGCGAAACCGGAGATCACCCGCTTTAAAGGGTTGGGCGAGATGATGCCCAAGGTGCTGTGGAACACCACGCTGAATCCGCAAACGCGGCGGTTGCTGAAGGTCGAGATCGACGATCAGCTGGAGACCGATCGGGTGATCAGCGACTTGATGGGACGGGATGCTTCGGCGCGGTTTCGCTTCATCATGGAACGGGCCAAGGAAGCCGAGGACGTCGACGTCTAGGCGCTGGCCGAAAACCACCCCTCATCCTGCCCTCTCCCCCAAATAGACCGTGTTTTCCGATCACGGCACCGGCTTGCGGGCGACCGCCAGGTAGCCGCCCGCGCGGAGCCCGCTGCCGCAAGCGGGGAGCGGCAGCCAGCGATCGGCCCGCCGCGTCAGCGGAAGGATCGCGGTGACTTCCAGGCCGGCTTGGCAGAGGGCCCGGGCGAGTTCCCGGCGAGAAAAAGAATGGAGGAACATGTCGGGGAGGCCTCGGTAGGGATAGACGCGGTCGCCGAACTCGGTCGTTCCGGCGAAAGTCGCCTGCCAGGCGGAGCGCGCCAGCCAGGCGATTCCCCCCGGATCGGACCATGCCGCCCAGCGATTGTGGGCGTGGACGACGAAACGACCGCCGGGCCGGAGGATTCGCCTGACATGCCGGAGCGCCGTGTGCCGATTTTTTTCGCCTTGAATCATCCCCAAGGTGCTGAACAGGCAGATCGCCTCGTCGACCGAAGCCTCCGCGACGCCCTCCAATTGCACCAGATTGGCGCGAAGGGTGGCGATCGAGACCCCCGCCGCGGCCGCCCGTTGCCGGCATGCTTGCAGCATCGCTTGGCTCAGATCGATCGCCAAACCACGATAGCCTCGCTGCACGAGCGGGATGAGCGAGCGGCCGGTTCCGCACCCTAGGTCTGCCACTAAGGTCGCCTGCTCAGACGCTACGGAGGGGAACAGCTGTTCGACCAGCTGGCTGTCGAGGCCGCAGATCGGCGACCCGGCCAGGAAGCGATCGTAGTCGCTGGCGATCTGGGAGGAATGGGTGTATTCCCAGGTGCCCGAGGCGACGCCGGGGGGGAGTTGCCAGAGGGGTGGACGGGACAAGCTGTGAGCCTCTCGCGGAGGAGTTGGGGGGTAGTGAGGCAAGAAATGGGGCCGCTATAATTCCGACCCGTCGGTCTCGATGCTGGGGGCCTCTCCGTGGGCCGCCGCGAACCCCATCGATCGTGGCCGCTTCCATGCGTCCCGACGCCCGAGGACCCTCTCCGGCGGATCGCGAGCCACGATCGCGCGGCCCGGAAAGCGCCGGGCGTCTCGGTCGCATCATCATCCTGAGATCCGTCAACCGCAAACCCATCCGACCAATTTTTCGATAGGGAGTACATCACCGTGACCATTCGTGTAGCAATCAATGGCTTTGGCCGCATCGGCCGTCTGACGTTCCGCAATCTGATGGAACGGAGCGACGAATTCGAAGTCGTCGCCGTCAATGACCTGACCGATAACAAGACCTTGGCGACGCTGCTGAAGTACGACAGCATCCACGGCCGGTACCCGGGCACCGTCGAATACGACGAGAACAGCCTGAGCGTCGACGGCAAGAAGATCGTGGCGTTGGCCGAGCGCGATCCCAGCAAGTTGCCTTGGAAAGAGCACAAGGTCGATGTGGTGATCGAATCGACCGGTTTCTTCACCTCCCGCGCCGCCGCCGGCAAGCCGGGTTACGATAGCCACCTCGAAGCGGGCGCCAAGAAGGTCGTGCTGAGTGCTCCGGCGAAAGATGGCGCCGACCTGACCTGCGTGATGGGCGTCAACGACGACAAGCTGAGCGGCGATCTGAAGTGCGTCAGCAACGCCAGTTGCACGACCAACTGCCTGGCGCCCGTCGCCAAGGTGCTGAACGATCAGTTCGGCATCGATTCGGGTTTGATGACCACGGTCCACGCCTACACGAACGACCAGAACGTGCAGGACCAGCCGCACAAGGATCTCTATCGCGCTCGTGGGGCCGCCCAGAACATCATTCCGACCAGCACCGGCGCGGCCAAAGCGGTCGGGTTGGTGATCCCCGAATTGCAGGGCAAGCTGACGGGGATCGCGATGCGGGTTCCGGTGCCGACCGGCAGCGTTGTCGACTTGACGGTCAACTTGGCGAAGGAAACGAACAAGGACGAGATCAACAAGGCAATGAAGGCGGCTGCCGAAGGTCCGCTCAAGGGGATCCTCTTCTACGCCGTCGATCCGATCGTCAGCAGTGACATCATCCACGACCCGCACAGCAGCATCTTCGCTGCGGACTTCACGCAGGTCCTCGGCGACAACGGCAAGATGGTCAAGGTCGTCAGCTGGTACGACAACGAGTGGGGCTACAGCTGCCGCACCGCCGATCTGGTCGCCCAGTTCGGCAAGATGTAAGCGAGGCTGGACCGCGTGGGCCTCCCCGCGGCAGGCAAATCCCACCCCAGGCCACCGGCGGATGTCGGTGGCCTGTTTGTTTATCGGGGGGGCTGGTTAGCAGGACAGCGTAACTTTTCGATGCAAACACCGCTTTTCACGGTGTTTATCCGTCATTTGAGCGGTTTCGGCGCTAGCCGCCGGCTCGTCGCGGAATGGTCCGGCACGCAGCACGCCACCTCAAAACCCTCCCCTCGCCTAGGCTCGACCCTCCCAGGCGGAGGGTGTCGAATGGCCGGGGGCTAGCGCCCCATCCGCTCACAAAAAGTGGCGCTGTCCAGCTAGCGGCCGGGTTGATCGTCGGGTTGATCGAGCCCGTACTGCTTGATCTTCTTGTGCAGCGTGTTGCGGTTGATTCCGAGCCGAGCCGCCGCTTTGGTCTGGACCCCGTCGCAGCCGGCGAGGACCTGCGTGATCAACTCCTTTTCGACGCGGTCGACAACCTGGCCGTGCAGGTCGGTCGCCTGTTCGTCGACGGCTGCCAGTCCCTGTTTGACGACGGCCTGGGTGAGGCTTTCGATATCGGCCGCGGCCAATGTTTCGCCGTCGGCCGCGTCCGGTTCGCCATGGGTGACGACGTTCGGCAGCAGGTCGCGCGTCAACTCGTCCCCCTCGGCCATCACCACCGCCCGCTCGATGTAATTTTGCAGTTCCCGCACGTTCCCGGGCCAGTGGTAGTCTTGGAGGGCGGTCAGTGATTCGGGCTGGATATGGGCGACGTAGCGATCGTTCAGTTCGTTGTAGTAATCGAGGAAGAAGGTGACGAGGGACGGGATGTCTTCGCGGCGGGCCCGCAGCGGCGGGATTTCGATCGGGACGACGTTCAGGCGCCAGTAGAGGTCTTCGCGGAACCGTTCCTCGCGGACCTCGTCCATCAGGTCGCGGTTGCTGGCGGCGATCACGCGGGCGTCGGAGCGGACCGTTTCGGTATCGCCGACCCGCTCGAATTCTTTTTCTTGCAGGACGCGGAGGAGTTTGACCTGCAGGATCAGGCTGGTGCTGTTGATCTCGTCCAGGAAGATCGTGCCGCTGTGGGCTGCTTCAAAGCGACCGGTCCGGTTGGCGACCGCCCCGGTAAAGGCACCGCGGATGTGGCCGAACAGTTCGCTTTCCAGCAGGCTTTCGCTGAGGGCCCCGCAATTGACGCGGACAAACGGACCGCCGTTGCGGTGGCTGAGCCGATGGACCGCTCCGGCGATCAACTCTTTGCCCACTCCCGTTTCGCCGAGGATCAGGACCGACGCATTGCTGCCGGCTACACGGCGGGTGATCCGGTAGACCTCCTGCATCGCCGGGGAGTTTCCGATGATGCCGGGAACGGGAGGTTGGTCGTCTCCTCGCTGCGAGATTCCGAGCACAGACATAGCGATCGAGGGAAGGGAGGGGACCGGTCGAGAGGGGGACCGATCAGCCCGCAGACGGCGCGTCCGCCTCGGTCGACGTTTGGCTCGTTACCCCTGCTTGACGTTCGATGGCGTCGAGGACTTCCGACAACGTCTGTCGCACTTCAGGATCGGTTGCCTGATTGTATCGTTGATACTGCGATTGGACATCGGCACGCCCCAGTCGCGTGCCGAACCGTGCGACCGCTTGTGCGAAGGCAGCGGCCGCCTCGGCGCGGTAGGAGGCGGGCAAGGAGGGGTTGCCCGCCGCTTGGGCCAGCGTCCGTTGGGAGCTGGCGGTCCCCAGATTGGCGAGGATCCCGAGTTGGGTTTTGCCCAGCCCCCCGTAGCGGCTGCCCAGGACCGCTTCGACGCCGGCCGAGCGGAGGTCGTAGAAGGCGTACCGCGGGTCGTCCCCTCCGATTTCGGCGAGCGCTTCGAGGCCGTCGATCGAGAAGGTAAGCCGGTCAGCGGCGGTCAAGGGAGCGAGCAGCCGCTCGGCCCGGATCGGCTGCATCACCGCAGAAAACGTGACGGAGGAGGCGGGGGGATCGATCCGCGCCAGCGGGGCCTCCCAGCGGGAAAGCTGAGTCCCCGCTACCTCGTCCCCGTAAAAAATGATCGGCAGGCGGCCCCCGAAGGAATGCCGGCGAACCCGGTCGACCAGCTCGATCGCCGGTGCATCGGAGGGCCGCGCGTTGGCGACCAGCCACTGGAGGTCGCCCCCCTGTTCGATCCGCTCGATCGCTTGGGCAACGGTCGAGACACGGACCACTTTGTAGCCGAGCGAGGCAAGCAACGATTCGATGCGGAGCCCCACACTGACGCGTGGTTCCACCAGCAAGGCGATCGGCAGTTGGCCGAGCGAGGCCATCTCCAGCCAACGGTCCAGGACCTGGCTACTGCCGGTATAGGGCTGGGCGACTTGCTGACGGCGGATCGCGCGCGCTGCTTCGTAGCGGACCCGCGGCTCCGGGTGCTGCACCGTTTGCACCAGCAACGTGGGCTCGGCGGCATGCGAGATGACCAGCCGTTCCGATGGCGTGCCCGGGATCAGACGTAAGATCGCCACGGCCGCATCGAGCCGCTGACTCTCCAGCGAGTGTCGGAGGACCGCGATCAGACTGGCGGGGGAGAGACTCGATTTGCCCCAGGTTTGCGTGATCAGATCGGCGTCGTCGGTACGCTCGCCAAAGGCGGGATCGACTTGCAGGCGGTAGCCGAGGTCCGCCGTGATCGCGGCGGTCTGTGTCTCCGCAGTGATCGGACCGAGACGCCGCAGCCGCGAGACAAGATCGACCGCGTCGCGGGAGCGGGCCAGCCGTTCGCTGGCCCG
>CAYNVI010000176.1:0-8873 GCA_964400585.1 uncultured Pirellulaceae bacterium
TGCTGGGCGCGGCGGGCCGCGGGATGGCCCCGTTGGGGAGCGAGCAGGCCGGCGGCGAGCCACCATTGCAGTGCCCGCTCGGGCTCGGCAGCCGCTTGCCAACGCTCGGCGATCACCATCATCGGCCCCCAGCGGACGGCGATCGGGAGGCGCCCGAGTTTCTCCTGCCACCGCGGAGCACGTTCCGAGGTTCGGGCCGGCGGGCTCCGACGCCACCGCAAAGCGTCGGCCATCCGCGCGACCAGCGGTCGCTCGCCGGCCTGGCTCAGTCGCGCCAAGGTCGCGTCCGCGGCGGCTCCTTCGCTGCCTGCCAACAGGTAGCTGGCAGCCATCAGTTGCACCAACGGTTCCTTGGCCGCGAGCTTGGCGCGGGCCGCGGCCCCGCGACGCGGATCCCTGACCGGCCGCTGCCAAGCGAATGGCAGCTGCCCGACCATCACCGCCGGCAAGCCGATCCGATCGAGCTGCGCCGTCAATTCCAAGGCGGCCGGATACCGTCCCGCTTCGCAGGCGGCGATCGCCATCCGCACCGAAAGCCACTGTTGCCGCCACAGCGGGGGACGTCGTTTGAGCGCCGCCAACAAAGGCGGAATCGCCTCGGCATAATCGCCCGATCGATAAGCGGCCATCCCCGCCAGGGCGTCGGGATCGTCCCAGCCGGGATCGACCCAGAGCAACTGATCGGCGGCCAAGTCCAACCGCTCGCCGCCGTCGACCGGCCGCAGCGTGAGCCGATCCTGATCCAACCGCTCGATCGTCCCCACCGCGGTGATCAAGGGCTGCGGGATCCAGGCGGGCTCGTCCGGCGGGCCGGTGACCAACCGCTGCGGCGTGTAGCCGATCCGATCGGGCTCGGCCCCCCACAGGCTGGACCCGCCGGCGTTCGGCCCACCACACACGAGGAACCAGGCGAGCAGGCAGCCGCCGAGGCAAACCGCCTGCCGCCTCCAGCCGAAGTTCATGCGCCTTCTCCTGGCACCCAATTCCCCCCGGCGGTGAACTGGCGGACATCGAGGTATCGGTACTCACCCTGATTATCGGCGGCGAGCGTGCGGAGGAAGCTATCGGCCGGGGCTGCCGGGTCGGCACCGAATTCGATCGCATGGATCGTCGTCCCCGCCCGCGCCGCCCGCGCACGGACTTCGTCAAGCTGGCGACGGTTCAGCCGGGGGATGCGGGCGTCGGTCAGGAAAAAGATCACGTCGGCATCCATCTGCAGGGCGAGCTTCAACGCGTCCAGATGCGCCGTGCCGCCGAAGGCCGACATGTTCCGCACGTATTGCTCGGCCCGGTACCGCATCGATTCTTCGGCGGTCAACAGACCGAGACGCTGGCCGGCCGGCTTATAGGGGACGGGCCGATTGCTGTAGAAGACGATCTGGAACTGCTGCCGCTCGGTCAGCGTCTGCAGGCTCTGGATCAATTCCTGTTGGGCCGCCCGCAGCGGTCGGCCGCCGTAGCCATTCATGCTGTCCGAGCGGTCGACGACGTATACGAACCGTGACCCGCTGCCGGAGAGGCCGAACATTTTGGCCGTGGTCGGCTGCATCCCTCCTTCCCCCAAGGCATCCTCGCCGCGCTGCGGAGCCTCACTCGCCTGCAGGGCATCCCCGGCCGTCCCGGTCGCCTCGGGCAGCGGGGTGGCGGTCAACTCGGCCAGCGCCCCCGCGAGCGCCAATTCGGGATCGAGACTGGCCGGAGGAGCCGCCGCCGAGGCGGCCGTCGTCGTCGCCGACGATTCGGTCTCGACCTGGGTCGTCTCCTGCGGGTCGGGGGGCGTTTCGTATTCCGTGCGATCGGGCAACCGCTCGGCGATCGCAATGCCCACCGGACGATCCGGCGGCTGGCCCGTCCCCTGTTGGCTGCGGTGCAACATCAGCCCGGCGGTCGTCAGCAGCAGCGCGTGGAAGACCAGCGAAAGCAACCAGGCGGGCGCTGTCCGATGCGGCTTTTCCGTCATCGGCGGAGTCGCAGGGGGCAGCAGCGAAGGAGCCGGACTGACCATCAGAAGAGTTGCCGCACCGGAAAGAGGGGGGGACATAAAGCGATGCCTCTTCCATCCTAGCTGGCGAGCGGCCCGCTGCACCAGTCAGGCCCGCGAGGAGCGCCCCTGCCGCGGATAAAACGGGCCGCTGCCCCGCTCAACAGTCCCCAGGAGCTATACTCGCACCACCCAATATGGGTCCATGGGTAAACAGCGAGCCGGTTCTCTGGCATAATCTTGGTTCGCCGACCGCGGCGAGCAGGCCGACGAGGCCCTGCTCCAGGACGATCTATACACCCCTTTAATCCAGTGCGCCATACACCGCAGGACCCCTTTTGCCCGGCGGTCGGGACGGTCCGCGTGGGCGACGGAGGAAATCAAACGTGGCAGTCGAGAAACAGAATTATCTTTTCACCAGCGAATCAGTCAGCATGGGCCACCCGGACAAGCTGGCCGACCGGATCAGCGACGGCGTCCTCGATGCCTTGCTGGAACAAGATCCGAACAGCCGGGTCGCCTGCGAAACCATGGTGACGACCGGGGTCGCGATCATCGCCGGAGAGATCAGCACCAAGGCGATCGTGAATTACTCCAAGGTGGTTCGGGAAGTCATCAACGACGTCGGCTACACCGACGACGCGATGGGGATCAACGGCGACACCTGCGCCGTGATGGTCAGCCTGGACGAACAGAGCCCCGACATCGCTCAAGGGGTCGACTCGGACGACACGGCGGGCAAAGACGTCGGCGCTGGCGACCAGGGCCTGATGTTTGGCTACGCCTGCAAGGACACCCCCGAACTGATGCCGCTGCCGATCGCGCTGTCGCATCGGGTGATCAATCGGATCACCGAAGCGCGGAAGCAGGGCGAGGTCGATTGGCTGCGTCCGGACAGCAAAAGCCAGGTCACGGTCGAGTACGACGGCAACACGCCGGTCCGCATCGACACGGTGGTCGTCAGCACGCAGCACGCTCCCGACGTGTCGAATGACGAACTGCGCAAGTTCATCATCGAAAAGGTGATCACCCCCTGCTTGCCGCAGGAACTGGTCAAGGGCGATATCAAGTACCACATCAACCCGACCGGCAAGTTCGTCGTCGGGGGCCCGCACGGCGACTGTGGCCTGACCGGTCGCAAGATCATCGTCGACACCTACGGCGGCTGGGGCCGTCACGGTGGCGGGGCGTTCAGCGGCAAGGACAGCACCAAGGTCGACCGCTCGGCCGCCTACATGGCGCGCTACGTCGCCAAGAATATCGTCGCCGCCGACTTGGCCGATCGCTGCGAAGTGCAGCTGGCCTACGCGATCGGCGTGACCGAGCCGGTCAGTGTCCATGTCGACACGCAAGGCACCGGCAAGGTCGCCGACGATGAGCTGACCAAGCTGGTCCGCGAGCACTTCCCCTTGACCCCAGCCGGGATCATCGAGCACCTCGATCTCCGTCGCCCGATCTTCAAGGCGACGACCTCCGGCGGTCACTTCGGTCGCGATGAATTCTCCTGGGAGAA
This sequence comes from uncultured Pirellulaceae bacterium, assembly GCA_964400585.1. GTDB lineage: Bacteria > Planctomycetota > Planctomycetia > Pirellulales > Pirellulaceae > CAYNVI01. Next base: position 3,495 of record CAYNVI010000176.1, read on the forward strand.
GACCGACAAGGCCTCCGCCCTGGCCTCGGCCGCAGGCGCCGCCGCTGCCCGGTAACGGCCCGCGGTTGACCGCTGATTTCCAAGACGCCGGACGCGAGCCTTCGCGTCCGGCGTTTTTTTGTGTACCGGCTAGTTCGCCGTGATCGGTCGCAGGTACAGATTCTTCCAACGCACCTGGTAGGGGCCGCGGTCACCGACGCCGTGGACCTGCAATCCGATGAAGCCCTCGGCATTCTCCTGGTACCGCTGCGGGTCGTGCTGCAGGTCGGCCACCTGGTTGCCATTGATAAACGTCTCGATCTTGCGGCCGACCGCGCGGACCCGGTAATGATTCCATTCGCCGTTCTGGAAGTAGTCGTGCTGGTTGACGTCCGGATCCTTGGACTTGGGAGCGGTCGATTGCCAACCGCCAGCCTGTTCCCCGTAGATGTAGCCCGCCTGGCCCGGCCCCGCTTCGATCTCCACTTGCGGTCCGTAGACGCGGCCGCCGTACTTGCCATCGTCGCGCAGCTTCGAGCGGATTTGCACGCCCGAGTTGAGCTGCTTGTCCTCGAGCTTGACGTCGAAGACGAGTTCGAAGTCGGCAAACGTCTCGTCGCTGATCAAGAACGTGTTGGGACTGCCAGCCGCGGTCGTCCCCAGGATCGTCCCGTCTTCGACCTCGTAGGTCGCGATCCCGCTCTTGATCGACCAGCCTTCCAGGCTCGAGCCATCAAACAGCGCGATCCAGCCTTCCGCCTGTTGCTCGGCGGTCAGGGCATTGTCTTCGCCGCGCCCGGTGGCGGACGAGCCGATCAGCAAGATTCCGGTGATCAGCCAAGTCAAAGTTCGTTTCATGCTTCTACGTCTCTCGGTGGAAGGTTCAGGTTGAAGGGGATGCGCGATATTGTAAGCCAAACCAAGCCGCCCGATGCCGGGATCCCGCCGGCCGGAGCCAGCGGTCCCGGAGGACGCGTTCAGTCCTCGGTGAACTCGTTCGGCAGGGTGTAGCGGTCATTCGCCGCCTGGCGGGTGGTGATCAGGATCGCCTGGCGGGCGGGATCGTCGGGATCTGGTCCCACCGTCCACACCAACTTCTGGTCGGTCTCGGTAGGGGACTGGACGGTCGTCACCGGATTGGCCCGCATCACCAGTTCGGTCAGGACGTCGCGGAGCGGCTTGTCGCTGAGGTCGAAGTCGCGGATCTGCTGGTTCTGGGTGATCCCTTCCTTCTCCAGGTCGCCGCCGATCACGACCACTTCGGGGGCGGTCGAGCCGCTCGGCAACGCACTGCCAAATTCGTCGAGGATCGCCCGGGCCGCCCGCTCCAGGCTCTCTTGGTCAAACCGGATCGTCATCGGCCGCGTCAGCATCTGCTCCATCGTTAAAGCGGGTTGCGTGGGGGTGGGCGTCGTGGTGGGGCCCCCCGGCGGCGTGTTGGCGGCCAGCAGCGTCGCTAGGGTCACGTTGGGGGCGGCGACCGTCGGCAGGTAGAGGTTCGCGACCGCGTGATCGTCCGAAACCCCGACGCGTGTTTGGCGTTGTACCGCCGCCATCATCTTGGGCAAGCGGATTGCCAGCGCTTTCCAGGAAGCATCCGGGGAGGCGTGGATCAGGAAATCCTCCGCCCACTTCGGCCAACCGCGCACCGCCGATTCCAGCGACTCGGCCAACTGCGTCGCGCTCGTCCCGGACCCCGGGGCCAATTGCACTTCGACGTACCACTGCGGCTGCAGGGTCGTGCTGACCAACAGACCGGCGACGTCGGGCAACAGGAATTGCTTCAGCGGACCGACGATCTCCGCCGCATAGTGAGCCAACATCTGCCGGCCGTCGGCAAACAGGAAATTGGGAAAGCCCATCACGATCAGGTCGGCCTCGCCGTCGGCGGCACGCCACAGTTGTTCCAACCGCCGCGGCAACGGGATCGGGCCCCCTTCGAGCTCGGCCACCAGTTTGATCTGCTCCAGCGTCCCCACGGCGAACGAGCGGACGGGGGTCGCGTCGTCGAAGTCTGAGCCGGCCACGTAATAGGCATCGTCGCCGCGTTCGGAACCGGCAAAGACCGTGACCCCGGCGGGCGTCCGCGCGGCGGTGGCCCCCCAGCGGTCGGTCAATGTCCCCAGCGTCTGCGGTTCGGCCAACGTCACGGCCAACGCGGCTGCCGGCCAGCCACCCTCTCCTCGCTCCAGGGCCACGGTCAGCTGTTCGAGCGCGCGGGCCGGCACCCCGGTGCGGGCGGCCAAGGCATTCCACGCGTCTCCCAACTCCTGCTCGACGGCCGCCAACAGTCGCTTCCCCTCCGGAGTGCTCAGCAACCGCTGAGGCCGCAGCCGCACGACCATCTGCGGCCCCGGAGGAATCATCTCCAGCGGCGCCGCCGCGGTCGTCGAAGAGGGCACCCATAACGCCTGGCGATCGTTGACCAAGCGGTAGGGACCTTCCTGGACCTCGTCCGGCCCGCTGGGCGGCGTTTCCGATGGGGAGGTACGAGGCGGCGGCTGGTAAGCGATCGGCGGCCGCGACCGTCGCTCTTCTTCCACCGGCCGCTCGCCGCCGGACGAGACCAGCAGCACCACCAACAGAACCATCACCAAAAATCCCAGCCCACCGATGACCAGCCGAACCTGTTTCTGCTTTTGCTGCTTGCGACGGTGGCCGCGGCGGGGCGTCCGCCCCGCCGACGGTTGGGCGGCTCCCTGTGACGCCTCGGGGTCGACCACCACAGGGGTCCCCTCAGGCGCCGCCGCCCCCGCCGCCGCTGTTTCCGGCGGTGGGGAAGCGCCCGCTGGCGCCGACGCCGACGGCAGCGCTTCCGCTGCTGGCGAGTCGGCCGCCGCTGTTTCCGCCGACGCGGCCGCCACGTTTTCCGGGGCGGGTGAAACGTTTTCCGTGGCGGGTGAAACGTTTTCCGTGGCGGATGAGACGTTTTCCGGGGTGGATGAAACGTTTACGGGGGCAGCCGCCGCGGTTTTTCCCGCCGCGGCCGAACCTTTTTCCGGAGCCGCCGAACCTTTTTCCGCCGCGGCTGAACCTTTTTCCGGAGCCGCCGAAACTTTTTCCGGAACCGCCGAACCTTTTTCCGGAGCCGCCGAACCTTTTTTCGCCGGGGCGGGGGAAACGGGTTGCCGGGCGGTTGAGCCTGCTGCCGGCTCGGCGGCAGCTGGGGCGGGGACGACCGCCGATTTCCCGCCGCGCTGCCCGACCTCCTTTCGGCCTGCCGGCGGAGGCCCGCCTGCCGTTTGCGACGGCGTTTGCGCCGCGGCGGGGCCGTTCGGCAAAGCCGGCTGGGCAGGCGGCGCGGTCGGCTGCAGATCGCGGGACGGTGGCTGGGGGGCGGGCGGCGCGGGAGCCGGTGTCGCGGGACGCGCGGCGAAGGCCGCCTCCCAGGCGCGATGGAAGTCCACGATCGACGGAAACCGCGCCGCGGCGTTCTTACTCATCGCATGCGCGAGCACGCGGAGCAACGGATCGCCCGCCGCCCCGGCCGCCACTGCCTGCCGCAACGCCGCGGGGGTCTGCTCGGCCTGTTTCCGCAGCAGCGCCGCGTCGGCTTCGCCGGCAAAGGGGGGCCCTCCGGTATAGGCGTGCAACAGCAAACCGCCCAAGGCGTACTGATCGGTCAGCGGATCGGGAAGTTGTCCGGGGAGGGAAAATTCGGGGGCGGCATACCGCCCGGGAATCGACAGCGGGGCGAACCAACCGGCGCGCGAGCGAAAAGGGCCGCTGGGCGGCCCGCTGGCATCGCGGAGCAACCAGACCGAGCCATCGCGGCCTAGCCAAACCCGTTCGGCGCTCACCGCCCCGTGGCAAAGCCCGGCGGCGTGCAGTCCTGCCAAGCCGCCGCCGACGGCGGCGACGATCCGCGGCAACCAAGACCGCTCCAGCGGTTCACCGGTCTGCAACCGCTCGGTCAGCCGTTCGCCTGCCGGGAGTCGACTGACGACGACCCCCGTCTCCTCGGAGACCTCGATCGGCTGCAGCCCTGCGGCCTCGATCGACTGCTGCGACCGCAACCACCGGCGATCGATTTCCAACTCGGCCGCCGGCGGTGCGAATGGAAAAAGCATCGCCGTCGCCCCCTCCGGCCCGCTCGAATCGGCCCAAAACCAGCCGCGAAACGGCGCCTCGGTCACCCCTTCCCGCAGCAGCCAAGCCCCATAGCGAAGGGGGTGAGGGGCAGCGGGTCGCAGCAGATGTTCGGCCTGGAAGGGGGTTAAGCGTGCCTGCTTGACCAACTGTCGCGCGAGCGCTGGGGCATCGACCGGCGGTTGCCCCTGGTGCTCCGCGGCGTACTCGGCGGCCCAACCGCGACAGCGCTGGGCATCGGCGATGCCGTTGGTAACGAGGCGATTCCAAAATTCGTTGACCGACACACTCATTGGTCGCGCAGGGACTCGTAAAGAGAAGCTAGGGTTGAAAGTTCCGAGTCCCGCGGGGGCGTCGCGCTCGCTGCGAAGGTCGGGTCTCGAAGGGGCTCGGTTCGAGCGGATGAGGAGCTGTCCGGCCTGGGCCGATCCATCACTCGGCGGTCGCGTGCTCAGCGTCTCACGGCATACGCATTCCTATCTTAATCGATCGTCCGGCCGATCGGTGTGGCGTCGTCAAAGGAAGCCTCGGTGACTAAACTTGCGAATTCGACTTTCCGTGAATCGAGCAGAACTTTGGACATCGTATTTCTCACGACCGAGGCAGTCCCTTTCGCGAAAACGGGGGGGCTGGCCGACGTTTGCGGGACCCTCCCGGTGCAGCTGGCCCGCCGCGGCCACCGGGTGGCGGTGATCATGCCAGCCTTTCGTCAGATCCACGACAGCGGGCAGCCGATCGAACCGACCGAGATCAGCTTTGCGTTGCCGATCAACGACAAGCTGGTCGGCGGGCGACTGCTCCGCTCGCAGCTCCCCTTCTCCGACGTGCCGGTCTACTTCGTCGATCAACCCGCCTACTTCGATCGCGCCGAACTCTACGGCGATTCGAAGGGCGATTACGCCGACAACTGCGAGCGGTTTTCGTTCTTCTGCCGGGCGGCGCTGCAAGCGATCGGGCGGCTGGGCCGGTCGGTCGACATCGTCCACTGCAACGACTGGCAAACCGGACTCGTGCCAGCCTACATGGCCACCGGTTTCGAAGGGCATCGCTGGATGCAGCGGGCCGCCAGCGTGATGACGATCCACAACATGGCTTACCAAGGGGTCTTCTGGCAGTTCGATCTCCACCTGACCGGGCTGGGCTGGGAGCACTTCACCCCCGCGGGGCTGGAATTCTACGGCCAGCTCAACCTCCTCAAAGCCGGGATCGTCTACGCCGACACGGTCAGCACCGTCAGCCCTCGCTACGCCGCCGAGATCCAGACCCCCGACCACGGCTGCGGGCTGGACGGCGCGCTGCAGCACAAGGGCG
>CAYNVI010000177.1:0-8872 GCA_964400585.1 uncultured Pirellulaceae bacterium
ATCGGAGTTAAACTGGAGGCTCCAGTTACCGATCGCATCGAGGTTTTGCGCCTGGGCCAGCGTGTCGTTCTGTTCCTGATCGAGCTGCGTCGCACTCGAGAACGTCACCCCGTTACGGGTTCCGTCAAAGGCATCGTACAGCCCATGTCCCGCTTCCCCGGAACGGAGCGTGGTCACTTCCCAACCGGCAGGCAAGCTTTCGCGGTCGATGAATTGCGGGACGAGGGGACCGTCGGCGGTGGCTCCCCCGATGCTGTCGATGTGATCATCGACAATCCGCTGCACCGAATTGACCGGTTCGCGGCGGGCCGCCGTATTGCCGGCCAATTGTGCGGGGATCCGGTTGCGATTGGTGATTGCCACGAAGTAGCTGCCCTCCGGCAGCGAAACGGGCCCGATGAAGGGGTCGCCCGCACGGATCGATCCCCGTTCGAGGATCTCTGCAACTTCCGCTGCCAAGGGGCTCGACTGGTCCTCGGCGATATTGCTCTGAGCGCCAAACAGCACCAACTGGGCCTGTCCGGGACCGTCTTCGCCATCGGCGTCGTAGAAGACCGAGATATTCGTGTCGGGACGGCTGAGGCCATCGGCATAGTCGATGTCGAGGACCGTCGAATACTGCTGGTTGCCGCTGAACCGACGGATGCCCTGGTAATCGACATCGAACTGGAAGAAATCGACGTCGCCGCCGCTGCTCAATTCACCGCCGACGCTGACCACCGGTTCGTCCGAGACCAACAGATTGCCCAGATACTGAGCCCGCCGTCCCGGTGCGGTCGGATCGCTGTTCAGGGAATCGTTACTCGCGTCGAAACCGGCCGCCGCTTCGTCTTCCTGGGCTTCTCCGAGCAACGGCGAGTTACCCGGCAAACCGCGGACGTGGACGCCCACGTTGGCATAGCGGATATCGGCGAATTTGACCGTGCTGCCCGGAAACGCTTGTTGCTCGGCCAGCCGGACTTGGAACCGGTAACCGCCGGAGGTCAAGCCACCCTGGGCATCTTCGGCCGCGACGCTGGCACTCCGCACGCGGAAGAAGTAGACGCTGTCGGTTCCGGTAACACCCGGCAGCGCAACCCGCAGGCCGGCATCACGGGGGTTGGTCGATCCGAAGTCTTCATACAGCCCGCCGGCGCCAAATTCGGCAAACTCCCGAGCGCCGCTCTGCAACGGACCCACACGCCCTTGCACCTGCGGCGAGTCGACCGAGATCTCGCTGGAATCTTCGACTTCGGAGAAACTGTTGTCGCTGCGAGCCAACACGTTGCCGTCAGCATCGAGCAGCTCGAGGACCGTATCGAGGCTGAAGGTCGTACGGTCGATATCGATCCAGACATCCGTGCCCGCCGTGCCGGTGAAGCTGTAGGTGTCGACATCGTTCGCCGCGCTCAGGAAGCCTTCGACGTCGAACCCGAGCCGCGAGACTTCGTCGCTTTCGGAGACTTGCCCGGCCAGTTGTCCCAGCACCTGGGCCCGCGTGGTCGTGGCATTGCGTCCGGGGGCGAGGGCCGTTGCCGATTCCAGCTCCAACAGCGTCGCGACGTTGTTGTCCTGGCTGTACTGATCCAGCAACACGCTCCGCCAATCATTCGGATTGGGGCGGCTGCCGTGACGGTCATTGTTGGTGTCGGTTTGCGCGGACCCATCCGGTTTCAGCCCTGCCCCCACGGTGTCATCGGCCAGGCTGGTCATCACGACCGAGGCCCCTGGCAGGCCGAGCACTTGGATGCTGCCGCCGATCCGATCGACGATATCGGTCGGCGTCCCCGTGGCGGTGAAGCCGGTCCCCGAGGTAGGACTGAAGGGCGAACCTTCCCCCGACAGCTTGATCACCAGACTCTCGTTCGGCCGGCTCTGCAGCCGCAGCCCGCCCGAGCTGTGGAAGTTATCGACCACGACCGAATCAAACAGGACGTGCACGACGTCGGTGTCGTCCCAGACGCTTTCATTGATCAGGTCGCCAGCGCGGATTTCCATCCCATTGATGGAGTTATTTTCCATCGCGTTGCGGCGGACCAAAGGACCGCGGTTGTCGTCCAGTCCGTCCAGCCGGGCGATCGAGCCGGTCTGTCGCCCCGCGTCAACGACGTAGTCCGCGGTCAGCGAATTCAGGTCGATGTCGATCGCCGAGCCGACGTTGTCGATGAAGGTGTTGCCGACGAGCACTGGCTGGCTACCGCGGACAAAGATCGTGGCAGGAGTCACCGCCAGGCGGCCGAAGCGACCGCTGGGACCCGCCCCATCCTGGGCGTCATCGTTTTGCTCGAAGACGGTGTTCGTGATCCGGGCCGAGGCCTGCTGCAGTTCGACCGCGTTGAAGCCCCGCGAGGTCCCTTCGATCCGGCTGATCCCTCCGCCAAAGGCCACGACCGCATTGTCGAGGCTGACGTGCGCCGTCGGGCTCGCATAGATCCCCGACCAATCGCCGCGGGAGGGCAACGTTTCCGGCGCCGCGCTATCGTTGTCGTTGTTCGTATCGAAGGCGCCGCCCGCTCCGTACCGGTCGTCGTAGACGCTGGTGAAGACGACTTCTTGACCTTGCAGCCCTTCCCCGAGCAACTGAGTTCCCTGTCCCAATTCGATCCGCGCCCCGCTCAACTTGACCACCATCCCGGGATCGATCACCAAGCTGGCATCGAGACGTCCGCGGATGCCGCTGCGGGTCAGATCGAGCTTCCCGGCGGTCGTCTGCCCGCTATCGACGAACCGCGAATCGGAAGCATTCAGCTCGGCGATCAGCAGGTAATCCCCACTGCCGGGATCGCGTCGATAGAGCCGACGGAACTGATATTCGTTGGGCGTGGGAGGCAGCCCCGCCAACAGGATCGTCCCGCCACTCGGCACGGTCAACGAACCGGTCGCGGCACTGGCCTGCGTCTCGAAGCCATTGGCATCGACAAACGTCATCCGGTAATCGTAGGTTCCGGCGGGTAACGAGCCACCGCCGCTGGCTTGACCGGTGACCAGATCGAGCCGCGGCTGCGTTTCATCGACCAGCGGTCCGCCCGGCGTCCCTTCGACAACGATGTTCTCGGCCACGTAATGGACGATGTCGGTGTCATCGAAGCGGCCCGCCACGGTCAACGTTTCCAACGGCAGATTCGAGGCGGTTTCGACGCGCACGAACAGGCCATTGATACTGTTGTCGGCCAGGACGTTGTTGTTGATATTGGGACCGACGCGATCGTAATCGCTGGTGAAAGCGCCCGCTTGCTGATACCGCGGACTCTGGAAGCTCGTTTCCGCGAAACTGTCCGGCGCGGCACTCATCGCCGCATCGGCGCTGTAGGTCATCGTATTGAAGCTGATCGTCGGCCGCACGCCGATCATTTGGACCGGGTTGATCACCCGCTGGATCGAATCGACAAACAGGTTCCCGCTGCCGCCGTAGCGAATATCGGCATGGTTGATGTACTGCAGGAAGATCCCTTCACTCTCCAGGTTCTTGCGACCTTCGGCCGTATCGAGATCCTGGCGGAAAATGATCCCGCCCCAGTTGCCGGGGCTGGGAGCGGGCTGGTTTCCCGCGGCCGCGGCATCGACGCTGCGATCGCGGCGGCTGGTGAACACGACATCGCCGTCATCCGCCAGCAGGTTCCCGTCGGCATCGAGCAAGCGGGGGGTCCCCAGGACCTGCAGCACGCCGCCGCTGCGGTCGATCTGCAGGTTGCTGCTGCCGACCCCGATCCGCGCCGCCCGCAATTTGAATGCGGCACCGGCATCGACCATCACGGTCACGTTGCGGGGCACTTCCAGCGTATCGCCATCTTCCAGCGTCTCGCCGGACGTCTGGTCGGTGCCGATCTGATAGGAGAAATTGTCGACGGCGGTTTCGATCTGTCCGTCCTGCCCGCCGTTGCCGACGATCCGCACGATATCGAAATCGTTGGCCGCTTCGAAGGCATTGGGAACCTCCGAATTGCTGATGTTATTGAAAGGCCGATCGAGCGTCCCGTCCGCTTCGACCGCGGCCGTCTTGTCGACGAAAATCGTCCGGCCCAGCACCTCCGCCCCGATGAAATCCTGCGACAGTTCGATCGACTGCTCACCGACCAGGCGGACGCTGTTGGTTTCGCTGAAGGCATTGACCCCGGTCTCGCCCAGCCGACTGTTGATCGCCACGCTCAGCTTCTGGGCGAGCGTCTGTGGCCCGTCGACGATGCCGCCGAACGATCCGTCTCGATAGGTCACCGCAATGTTGCCCGCGGTCGCGCTGCCCCCGGTCGGAACAAATTCGAAGACGCGCGTCACCCCGTTGGCCCCGGTCACCGTGAAGGTCTGCCCCGCGTTGATCGCCAGCCCATCGGCGTTGAATTCGATCAAGCGGTCGAGCGGACGCGTCTGGAACCAGAAGTTATGGACGCCGCCCGGTGTGCCGTCGCCATCGCCATCGAGGCGGGTTCCCGGCACGCCGACGCGTTCGCTATCGCGGTCACGGACGACATCGACCTCGTCGACCTGCGCCTCGAATTTCAGCTGCAGGTCATACGGCCCTTGCGTACGGCCCCCATACCCGCTGCCGGCGATCGTCGGATCGTATTGATCGTTCCCGCTGGCCGCGACGCCGATGTAGTACGTCCCGCTTCCCAACGACGCCTGGATCCGCGAATCCTCACTGAAGTAATCATCGTTGCGGGCCAGCTGCTCCATTCCCCCGCCGCTCAGCAGCAAGGGACTGTAGTTGAGCGACACGCCCCCGATGTCGGTCGCGGGATCGCCCACCGTGATCTCCGCCGACACGAGACTCGAAGCGAACGGATCGGCGTTGATCGCATCGACCACGCTGCTGATCGTGACGGCCGGCGTCCCGGTGGCCGGGTTTTGCCGCGGCACATCGATCTGGAAACGATTCGGACCGGTCGGCGTGATCCGCACCGCGACATCCCCGCTCACCCGGTCGGTGCGGATGAAGTCGACCCGCGTGCGGTTGCCGAGCGCGCCTTCGGCAACCGCCGTCAACGTGACTTCCAAATCGGTACCGACGTTGAAGTCGGTCACGACCGCAGCCTTGGTCTCCTGATAGAGGGTCAAGGTCGAATCGAGCAGACTGGCATCGGGAAGTCGCTCGGCAAAGGTTTCCGCGGTGAACGCGCCCACCCGATCGACATCTCCCAGATCGATCTGAAAGCGATAAAGGTCGATCTCGTTGCTATCCGGACGGAACAGATAGCGGCCGTGCAGGATGTCGTTGTTGCCAGGGAAAATCGGCTCGTTCGGACGGGCCCCGACCGGGAAATTTTGATCGATCGAATCGTTCAGGAACGCGTTGGAAAGATTCAGCAACGTCGTCTCGTCCAGGTCGTCGGCGTACTCCAAGCCCAGCAAGATGCCGATCCCGGCCATCGAGGTCCGGAAGAAGTCTTCGCCATAATTGAGCTGCCAACTGCGCTGACTGCTCAGCACCAACGTGCTGTCGGTAAAGGTCTCATCGACCCGGGCCGCAAAATCGAGTGACGGTTCGCGGACGACCCCCGAGAGGCCGCCCAGGGCGCCATCATCGCCCAGGGCAAAGGTCACCCCCTGATCCGCGGTTTCGATGAACTGGACGCCGATGTAGTTGGCCCACAACGACAACGCCTGGCGGATCAGTTCCTGCTGTTCGTCACTGATCTGGTTGACCAAGCTCGACGGGCCGGAACTGGCGTAGACCGTTTGAAAGTTGTAGGGGATCGTGGTCACGCCAGCGGTGGTGTCCGCGCCGAAGCGGTCGTTCAGGTGCTGCTCGAATCCCCCCCCGATCGACTCGGGCAATTGCCGGTGCCCGGGATCGTCGTTGCCGCCGGGCAGTTCGATCTGAAAGGGAGTCGGGTCGATCGATTCCGACACGATCAGGCTGCTGAGCGGAGCCCCGGTCGCGCCCAGTGCGCCGACATCGTACGACGTCGCGAAGGTGTCGCCGGCAGTCCCGGACGGCAAACTGGTGCGGGTCGGCGTCACGATCAAATCGCCACGACTGTCGACGGCCGTGCCGATCCGCAACCGGAACGTGCCGCCTCCCTGCGAACCGACCGCCAGCTCATTCAGATCGACCGGAGTGCCGTTGACATCCGCAAAGAACAAGGTCGCGGTGTGACTGGTTTCGTCGTACTCCACCCGCGTCGGGAAGTACAGCTCATCGTCGGTCGTGCGGACCGTGTCTTTGGTGTACAGCAACTGGTAGAAGCGAGGATTCTCGGCCGACCGGAGGGTCGGGTCCCCGTTGGCATCGTCCTCGGTGAACAAGGGATCTTCGTTGAAGTAGACCACCACTTGATCGCGCCGCTGCTCGAGCGTGCCGTCTGACAAGCGGACGACCGGTTGGGGAACGATCGCTTCGACCAGACCGCCGAGATCCAGCCGGAAGTCGATCTGATCTTTGCGCGTCCCCGGATCGCGAGGCTCCAGCAATTCGCCCGAAACGCCGTTGGGATCCAGGCTCCGCAACCCGGTGATCCCTTGGTTCGCATCGTCGAAGGCAAAGACCTCGATCCGATATTGGTCGTCCGGCAGCGCATTGGCGAACCGCACCAGGACTTCGTTTTGGTTCGTCTCGCCCACGGTGACCGACCCGATCGGGACGGCGGGGTCGTCGGACGTCCCCAACTGGCCATCCTCCCCGGCCCGCGTGATCTGGATGCCATCGAGCGTGGAGGGGTCGATCCGTTGATCCTCGTCGAATCGGAAGGTCAACAGCCGAGGCGAGACATCGCGCACCGTACCGTCGGTGATCAGGGCGCCTTCGTTGGGCTGGATCCCAATCAGTTGCGGCCCGGCCAACAACTGGCGATTCTCCAACGTCTCCAACAAGCCACGACGACGCTGATCCCGCGTCCGCCGATCCAAAGACTTGGAGCTGGTGTTCTTAAGTGCCGGAAGGAGCGAGCGTTGCCGTTTACGCGAGGCCATAAACTTAACCTTGAAAGGCTAACGGGGGCAGACGCGGCGAAGACGCGTCTGAAAACTTAAAACATGTGCAGTCAGATCAGTCCCGAGAGGACGAGCGGAAGCGTCCTCGAAAAGCAGCCTGCATCGTCGCGAAAGGGGCCGAAGCGGTGGACTTCGTCGACGAAAAAAGGCTGATGCCGAGTATAGTCCGGGCCGTTCAACCCGCAAATTTCTGGCAAATTACCTCGCCAATCTCGCCTCCCCAGGAGCCGATGGAAGCACTTCTGCCGGTCAGGACGATCGTACTACCCCCTCGCCTGGAGCAAGCTTCTGCCCAGGTGAACGGACCGAACCGGGCGGCAGGGCGCCCCCGGCATCGCTTCGACGCGGTGGCCAGCAGAAAGTTCCGCCCGACCCGCGCAATCCGCTCAACCCCCCTCACCAAGGGTGAAGGCAGAGAAGAGATGCCCGCCCGAACTGGCCACGGCGGCCCACGGCGGGCCAGGAAAAGCTGCCGAGCGGCGAACTCCCAGCCTAGCGGGAAGCGGGGCCCAGCAGGCTGTCGAGGACCGCGTCCATCCGTTCGCGGAACAGCTTCATCGAAGAATCGCCCAACAGATGCGATTGCTTGCTCCGCACCAAGGCGGCGGCCAGCGGGCGGTGTTCCTGCCAATCATCCAGCGTGAACCGGCGGATATCGACGTACGGATCCGACAGGTCATTGCGGATTTTGGCGACGAAGAAGAAACCTTCGTCGCTGCGGACCACGTGGTAATGCAGTGCCCCCCACAGCAGCCCCGCGCCGACGACCATCCCCATCAAAAACGTGCCCGGTCGTCCCATCGTGTGCTCCTGTTCATCCGTGCGTATTCGCCCGTGTCTTCTCCACCGCGACGCGCGCTCCCTCTCTTTCTAGGGACGCCCCCCGGCTTCGGGCAAGGGTTCGCCCGCCGCCGCAGCGGCCAGTTGCTGCTGGATCGCCGCGAGCAGCGGCCCCGCTGCGCCGGGCGAATATGCGACTTCCGCGGAAGTCTTGGCGGCCAGATTCTTCACCTGACACTTCCCGGCGGCCCATTCCGATTCGCCGGCAATCAAGGCGATTTGAAAGCCTCGCGCATCGGCATATTTCAACTGGGTGCCCAGCTTGCGGGGCTCGGGATAGAGTTCGACACCGATCCCGGCAGCCCGCAAGGTCGCCGCCAACCGGAGGTAGCGGGGCAAACTGTCGCGATCGAAGAAAGGAATGAAGACGGGGGCCGCGGTCCGCGTGCTCGGCAACCGCTGCAACTGCTCCATGGCGGCCAGCAAGCGATCCAACCCCAGTGAAGCGCCGACTCCGGGAAGGTGCTGCTTGGTGTAGGTTTCGGCCAGGTTGTCGTACCGCCCGCCACTGCAGACGCTGCCGATCTGAGGCAGCTCATCCAGAAAGGTTTCGAAGATCACTCCGGTGTAGTAATCGAGACCGCGGGCGATCGCGACGTCCAACCGCAGACGCTCGGCGGGCACGCCGGCCGCGGCGGCCCCTTCACAAAGCTGACGCAGCCGCTCGATCCCCTCGGCCGCCAGCGGATTGCCGCCGGTGATCTCGGGCAGCTGGGCCAGCACCGCTTCGGTCGTCCCCTGGCAGGCGGCCAACTGCAAGACGGCTTCGGCTTGCGAGGCCTCGATGCCTGCCGCTTCGACCATCTCGGCGGCGGTTTTCTCGGGACCGATCTTGGCGAGTTTGTCGAGCGAACGGAGCACCGGGACCGTCCGCTCGGCCAGCCCCAGATGTTCCAGCAAACCGCTCAGCACCTGCCGGTTGTTCACATGGATCGTGAACCGCTCCAGCCCCAACGACCGCATCAACTCGTCGATCACCAACAGCGTCTCGATGTCGGCCACCACCGATTCGGTCCCGACGCAATCGAAATCGCACTGCATGAATTCGCGGTAGCGTCCCGCCTGCGTGTTCTCGCCACGCCACACCGGGGCGAGATGATACCGCTTGAAGGGGGTTCCGAGCTTG